>NZ_JARZHI010000069.1:0-57294 GCF_029946465.1 Polyangium sorediatum | reverse complement strand
TGTACATCGGCGGCGCGGCCGGGGGCGCGGCGGCCGGCGCGCTCAGCGACGAGGCCGGCGCGCTCAGGAAGGGGAGGCGCCCGCCGGACGCGGGAGGCCGGGCCGGCTCGGGCGCGGCGCCGGGCGTCGACTGGAAAGGCAAGACGCGCCCGGTCGCGCCCTGCGCGAGGCTCGGATCGGCGATCGTCTGGGCCGGCGGCGGCTTCAGCCGCGGGGCCTTCCCCTCGGCCTCTTCGCTCGGCGGGATTGATTTCTGCGGGCGCGGCGGCGCTTCGGGCGCGGCCGCGGCCTTCGAGGGCGGCGCGCTGTCGAGCCATACCTTCACCTCGCCCGGCTCGTCGCGCAGGCGGATGGGGATCTGCGCGCGGAACGTCAGCGTGCAGAGCAGCCGATCGGTGTCGATCCACAAGGTATCGGCGCGCATCGGCTGCGGGCCTTGCCCGCGGCCCTCGACCAGGAACACCGGCGCGAGGCCCGGCAGGCTCGTGACGAGCCGCGGCACGCTCGGGTGCAGGTTTTCGAGGAGGATACGCGCGTTCGGGGGGATGAAATCGGTCTGCTGATCCGGCGGCGCAGCATTGAAGTAGCGGAAATCGAAGCCGTCGGGGATGTGTGATTCGTACCAGCGCTCGGGCAGGCTGCCGCGGGCGAGCGCGCCGAGCCGCTCGCGCCGCGCGGGCCACGCGGGCGCGAGCGGGCCGAACCCGACGGGCTCGACGAAATCGGAAGGGGCGCGGAGCGTGACGCCGGGCCACGTGATGTTCGGGACGCGCACGCGCCCCATCGCGTCGGCCCATCCCGCGCGCACGCCGACCGGGTTCGCCGTGTCCGGCCCGCCGCCGGCCCGCTCGAAGACGAGCGGCATGCGCGTGAAGCGTTGCCCCTCGGCGAGGGAGCCGTCGGGCTGGAACCAGCGGTCCTGGGTGACCTCGATCGATTTGTCGACCTCGCCGACGAGGAGGCGCGCGACGACCGAGCGCGCGGGGACCTGCTGCGGCGCGTGCGCGGAGCCCACGAGGAGCACGTCTGCGCGTGGCTTGAAGGGGACGACGTCGCTCGGGACGCGCAGGCTGCGGTTCGTGTCGTCGTCCCAGTGCTCGTCGGCGGCGGCGATGTCCTCCGGGTCCTCCGCGAGTGGGGACGTGCCCGGCGCGAGGGAGAAGGTCGCCTTGCAGACGACCGTGAACACCCACCCTTGCGCTCGATTCGGCCAGATCAACGACGCACAGGGGAACGGGGCATTCGAGACGATGTGCATTGGATCCCGCCTGCTCGAAGAGGAAAAGTAGTAGGCGAACGAGGGGGTCCTTGTCAACGCGTCGCCGCAGCACGTCGGCGCGTCCCCGGGGGGAGCCCCCCTGTCCCCCGACCCATCGAGCACGACGCTCCCGTGGCATTTTCTCCACGTCTCCTGTAGGCTGGAGAACCATGAACGTTCGGAATCGATATTATCGAAGTGCTATCCTCGGTCTTTGCCCCATTCCCGGCACGCTCGGCGCGCACGTCGCGCATGGCGATGTGTTCGCGTACGATCCCCCCGGGCTCGCGGTGACGTACATCAAGGGCCGCTTCACGGACTATGATCTGGGCGTGGGGACGATCCGCTGGCGGGAGACCCCGGCGTCTGGCAGTTTCCTCGCCGAGACCAACGTCAAGGGGGACGTCGTCACGTCCTCGTATGGCACCGACGTGCTCTCCGTGGTCACCGTGAAGGAGGACAATGGCACGATTCGCTCGACCGAGGTCGAGGAGTCGTGGCAGGGCTGCTCCCTCACGCAGCGCGCGCGGCCGCTCGGCGGGTCGAATGCGCAATGGCTGACGCACGAGGGGACGTGGGACGGCCAGGTGTATCATTACGCGCAGGAGCGGTACACGCGCACCCGCGGCCAGAAGCAGGTCTTCTACGGCGCGCGGCAGCCCGATGGATCCTGGAACGAGTCGTATGTCTACAACGGGGTCGGCACGGACATCGACGAGACGTGGGGCGGCAACGCCGACGGGACGACCTGGGTCGACTGGCTGATCAACTGGGGCGACGCGTACATCTATGGCAGCGACACGATGTACCTCGACGGCTCCCGCCGCCGGACGATCGAGGAGGTCTTCGAGTCCTGCAGTGATTCGTACGACTTCACGATCGGTTATGACGGCGCGGGCGTGGGGACGAGCACGCGCTGCGAGGTGGTCTACCCCTATCCGGACGACCCCGAATGGTATGACACCATCTATTCGAGTTGCACGATGAAGATCACGAACGGCGCGTGCTCGCGGACGTGTACGGACGGCGGCACCTATTCGTGCGAGTACGCCATGTCCCCGATCATTTACTGAAAAAGCGCCCGTCGCGGCGCCTCGATCGCCGCGACGGGCACGCACCGAACTTGTCAGTGGCAGCAGGTGTTGCTGGCCCAGGCGACGCCGCCGCCGGACCGGTAGATCACGAGGTTGCCGTCGTTCTGCACGGCCAGGTTGGCGTATTGGTTCGCCGTCGAATTCGAGTCCGTCTCCCACACCTTCTGGCCCGTGGACTTGTACATGACGAGGTTCCCGTCCTCCTGCAGGAGGACGCGGTCGGCGCCGTCGCCGTTCGTGCCCGAGGCCCAGAGCGCGCTGCCGTTCTTGTAGAGCACGAGGTTGCCGTCGTTCTGGAAGATGAACTGGAAGCGGCCGTCGCACGACCAGACCGATTCGCCCTTCCCGAGCCCCTCGCCGGCATTCAGCCAGCCGCAGCCCGAGGGCGCGTTGTACGCGGCGTACCGCGACCAGATCCCCGCGTGATCGTCGGAGCTCAGGTAGACGTCCACGCCGCTGTAGGTCGGGTACATGACCGCGTAATCGTAGCTCGAATGGCCGAGGCCGAGGGCGTGCCCGAGTTCGTGCAGGGCCACCGTCTCGAAGTGGGTGCCCGACGACGAGGTCGACCACGACTCGGCGTCGTCGAAATGGATATCGCCGCCGATGCCGCTGCCCGGCGACCAGGCGTGCGCGAGCGTGCCGGACTTGCCGTCGAACGCATTGTCGCTGCCGTCCCCGTGGTCGCCCGTGTAGAAGCCGATCACGATGTTCCCGCCCGAGGTGACCTCCGTGAAGGTGAATTTCGTGACGGTGCTCCACCGGAGCATCGCGCTCTGGACCGCCGCGCGGATGGCCGATTGGCTCAGGTCCGAGGTGTAATTGTCGAAGCGGTACGAGAGCGCGGACGAGGACCAGGTCCCGCCGGCATGCGAATAGGGGGTTCCAACCTCGAAGGTCGGCACCACGCCGGGCGGATCGTAATAATCGGGGTGGCCGCAGCGGGGCATGTGCATGACCCGCTGCGTCTCGGCGTCGACGATCCCGGTCACGGGCAGGCCGTGTTGCGCCTGGTAGAGCCGCACGCCCTCTTCGAGCGCCTCGTCGAAGCGCGCTGGATCGGCCGGCTCGCGCGAGACGGCGGGCGTCCAGTCGGCGTAATGCTCGGCGAGCTCCTCGTTCTGGTAATACCCGAACCGGCGCAGGTGCTCGTAGACCGCCCGCACGTCCTTGCCCTGCGCGCCGAGCCCGAGGCCCTCGGCGGCCATGGCGTTCTCGTCGCCGAGCGCCGTGACGTCGTCGGCCGCGCATCCCACGAGGGCGAGCGACGCGGCCGCAGCGAGGGGCGCGAGGGAGAGAGCGAGGCGAGACGCGAAGCGGTTCGTCGAGGTCATGGGATCCATTCTCCGTGTGCGTGGGACGAAGGCCCTCATCGCAACGGTCATGCCAGCTCTGCGGGGGCTGTCCATGCCGCGGCTATCTTGCCGGAAGGAATGATATTTTGGTGGTTCGACCCGGGGACGGAGGTCCTGGGCGCGGCGGGGGTTGGCGGCTGCAACCTCCATACTGGAGGCGGCAGCCGCCACCAGGCGCGGGGGGTGGGATTCGCCTCAGTGGCAGCAGGTGTTGCTGGCCCAGGCCACGCCGCCGCCGGTCCGGTAGAGCACGACGTTGCCGTCGTTTTGCACGGCGAGATTGGCATAACGGTTCGACGTGCCGGGCGTGTTCGTGGCCCACACGGGGTGGCCCGAGGCGTTGTAGATGACGAGGTTTCCGTCCTCCTGCATGAGGACGCGGTCCCCGCCGGCGCCGTTCGTGCCCGTGGCCCAGAGCGGCGAGCTGCCCATGTAGAGCACGAGGTTGCCGTCGCTCTGGTACTTGAGCTGGAACCGGCCGTCGCACGACCAGACGGACTGCTCCGCCGAGAGCCCCTGGCCGGCATTCAGCGAGCCGCAGCCCGAGGGCGACGCATAGGAGGCGTAACGCGACCAGATGCCTGCGCGATCGTCGTCTTCGAGCTGGGTGTCGGTGCCGGTGTAATACGCGTACATGGTCGCGTTCGAGACGGTCGAATGGCCGAGGCCGAGGGCGTGCCCGACCTCGTGCAGGGCGACGGTCTCGAGGAACGCCGACGACCACGACTCGGCGTCGTCGAAGTGCACGTCGCCGCCGAGGCCGCTGCCCGGCGAATAGGCGTGGGCGAGGACGCCGGACGAGCCGTCGAAGGCGCCGCCGGTGCAACCATGGCTGCCCGTATAGAACCCGAACGAGATGTTCTCGCCCGAGCTCACCTCGGAGAAGCTGAAGGACGAGATGGAGGTCCACGAGAAGAGCGCGCTCTCGATCGCGGACCGGACCGAGGCCTGGGCGAAGTCCGAGGTATAATTCGCGAATTTATAGCTCAGGGCCGTGGACGACCAGGTCCCCCCGAAATGCGTGTAGGGGTTCTCGATGTCCAGGGTCGGCACGACGCTCGGCGGATCGTAATAATCGGGGTGGCTGCACCGGGGCATCTGCATGATCCGGTGCGTCTCGGCGTCGACGATCCCGGTCACGGGCAGGCCTTGCTGGGCCTGGTAGAGCCGCACGCCCTCTTCGAGCGCCTCGTCGAAGAGCTCCGGATCGGCCGGCTCGCGCGAGACGGCGGGGGTCCAATCCGGGTAATGCTCGGCGAGCTCCGCGTTCTGGAAGTACCCATAACGACGAAGATACTCGTACACCTTGCGCACGTCCGCGCCCCGCGCCCCGAGGCCGAGGCCCGCGGCGCCCTCGGCGGCCACGGCATCTTCGTCCCCGAGCGTGGTGACGTCATCGGCCGCGCATCCCACGAGGGCGAGCGAGGCGGCGGCGGCGAGGGGCGCGAGGAAAAGAGCGAGGCGAGAATCGAAGCGGTTCGTCGAGGCCATGGGATCCATTCTCCGTGTGCGAGGGACGTGGACCCCTATCGCAACGGGTATGCCAGGGCGGCGGAGGGGCGTGGCGTTGGGGCTATCTTGCGGGAAGGAAGGAGGTTTTCTGCTTCGGAGGGCGGCGGATGGGTTCGGGGCGTGTCGGGACCTGGTGGTGCCAGCCTCCAGGGTTGGAGGTGGGAACCGCCAATGCAGCCGTCGGCGGGACGAAAAAGGGGGCGGCGGGGCGTCACCTACGTCCGCGCGCGTGGTGAAGCGGGGAGGTGAGGCTGGTTTGGGGCAAGGACGGGCGTGGCGGCGGTGAGGTGAGGCGTCACCTGGGCGAGGTCACGGCGTGCGCGGGGGTGGATCGGGATGGGGGTGGCGGGTGCAGGGCGTGAGGGGCGGGAGGTGAGGGGGGAACCGGGCGGCGCGGGACGTGCGCGCGGGGAGGTGAGGGCGAGGGTGGGGGATTTTTGGGCGGCGCGGGGGTGGGTGAGGGGTGGCTCAATCGATGGGGGTCAGGCGGCCGCCCTGGGCGCGAAGCTCCAGCAGGGCAGGGACCGTCTTGCGGGCGAGGTCGGCGGCTTGTTCGGCGTCGGCACCGTAGATCCGCTTCGTGCAGGGCTCGTCGAAGCCGGTGATGTCGATCTCCGCGGCGTACGTGTCTCCTTGCGGCGACGGCGGGCGGAGGGTGACGGTGATGAGCCGAGGAGGGCGGCCGTCGGCCGGGGTCCATTGCAGCTTTTGGGTTTGCATGGGCGAGGTCATTTCTTGGTGCAGTCCCGGAGACACCGCGTGTAAATGGCGTGGGCCTCTTGATGACATGCCCGTCTGTTCTCAGCCCCGAGTGTTGCTCAGCCAGGGCTCGATGCAAATGGTGCCAGCTCGGGCGGATCCGGACGGCCCGGGCGTGGGGATGACACTTGCCACCCCGTCGCTCATGGCGACAGGCGATTCGAAGGAGCCTCTACCCGCCAACCGCCGTCTGATACGACACGACCACAAGATCGCTCGTTTCCCCAACCTTCGGCACCACGAACGGCACGAATCGGGTTTTCTCCCAGACAACCCACACCGATCGACGGATCGTCCAGCGACGGCCAAGCTTGTATGCGGCGAACCAGACCAGGGCAGCCCCGACATGCGGGAGGAGCGCGGCCACGCGGGATCGCAGGGGCGCGCGATCGAGGAAGAGGGCGTAGGCGAAGAGATACGCGAGCGCGCCGAGCCCGCTCTCCCCGGAGAACATCGCCCCGAGCAGCGCGAGCGACGTAAGGAACGCGCCCGGCTTCCAGCCGTCCCGGCGGGCACGATCGTGCGTGATGCGCGCGATCACGCCGAACAGCGTCGAGAGGATGGCGTGCCTGTTCGCGATCCAGCCGAGGACCATCGAATGAGCGTCGTCGACCGCGAAGATCAGCGCGGCGATTCCTGCGGCGACCGTGGCGCCCCGGGCAAAGCCGGGGCTGTAGATATGGGAGCGAATCACGTCTCATGTGGACGCTTCGCTCTTCTTGCGAAGCTGAACCAAGTCCTTCAGCGGATCCGTGCGCGGCTTGACCACGCCGGGGCGGGGATCACCGCGTGCGATTTTGTCCTGGAGGAGCAACAGGCCGTCGAGCACCGCCTCGGGGCGCGGCGGGCAGCCTGGGACGTAGACGTCGCAGGGGATGATCTTATCGATACCGGCCAACGTCGCATAGTTGTCGTAGAAGCCGCCCGAGCTGGCGCAAGTGCCAAACGCGAGGACCCACTTCGGTTCCGGCATTTGCTCGTAGATCCGACGGAGCGCCGGCGCCTGACGCTGGCTGATGGTTCCGACCACCCAGAGAAGGTCCGCCTGACGTGGCGAGAAGCGTGGTATTTCCGCGCCGAAGCGCGCGTGATCGAAGCGCGGGCCGGAGAGCGCCATGAACTCCATGCCGCAGCACGCAGTCACGAACGGATAGCAGAAGAGCGAGTATTTGCGTGCCCACCCAAGCATCGGTTCGAGGCGCGTGGTGGCGAAGCCACCGTCGCCGTCGCGGAGGGTCAACGTGTGATTGGGCTCTACCATTTGTCGAAGAGCGTACGACCTCGCGTTCGATACGACCATGACATTGATCGCAACGGTTCCAGACCCTATAGGTCTGAATCATGGAGCTACGTCACCTACGGTACTTTGTCGCTGTCGCTGAAGCGGAGCACTTCGGAAGGGCCGCCGAGCAGCTTCACATTTCGCAGTCGCCGTTGAGCCGGCAGATCGCCCAGCTCGAGGAGGAGATCGGCGCCAAGCTTTTCGTCGCCTCCGGACGCGGGGTCAAGCTGTCCCACGCCGGCCGTAGCTTCCTGGAGGGGGCGCGCGCCACGCTGGCACGCGCCGCGCGGGCGGTCGAGGACGCCCGCGAGGCGGCGCAGGGCCGCATCGGAACGGTTGTGATTGGATTCGAGGGCGGCCTGGCCTACAGCGGCCTGCTGCCCAGGGTGGTGCAGATGTTCCGCGCACGTCATCCGCGCGTCGAGGTGCGCCTCGTGCCGCTACCGAGTGAGGAGCAGGTCGCCGCCCTGCGCGATGGCAAAATTTCGATAGGGTACGGTTATCATCCGCCGGTAGAAAACCCGCTCGTCCGCTTCCGCGTGCTGTTTCGCGATCGTCTCAGCGTGGGAATGTCGAAGAGCCATCGACTCGCCACACGACGCACACTGCGGATCGCCGACCTGAAGAACGAGCGCTTCATCTGGAGCCCGCGCAAGCGGAGTCCGCGGCTCTACGATGACGTCATCGCCGCGTTCCGAGCGCATGGCCAAACGCTCGAGATCGCCCACGAGGAGGCGGACGGTGAAGCCCTCGTCACGCTCGTCGCGAGCGGCGAGGGCCTCAGCTTCTTCACGGAGAGCGCCGAACCCTTCATCCGAGTTGGCGTTGGAGCGGTCCTCAAGCGGGTTCGTGACCTGGACGTCGTCATTCTTGGTTGCTCCATGTGGCGCGCCACGGACGAAGAGGATCCGCTCGTACGCTCCCTCCTCGAGATCACGAATTCTGAGCACAGCGCCCGGGAGGTCTAGCGATGCGCGAGGTGGCGCTTTGGACCTCACCACGCGCACGTCGTCTCATACCAACAGGACGAGTAGCTCGTCGGTCCGACAAGAAGCTGGAGGTCGAGCCCGAGGACCCAGGCGGGCAAGCCCGGGCCGATCGGGACCGCCGTCATGATCCCGGGGCGGAGCCGCTTCCACCACGTATGACGCTGGCCCAGGAGCCGCACACTTGCTGCGACCTGGCCCTTTCGTACCAACGCGCCTTCAGCATCGGGCAGCCAGGCCATCGTGCCCTCGACCGTGATCGCAAACATAGGGGACGAGCTACGGAAAGGCAGATCGACTCCCAAGCCGGCGCCGATACGAGGGGTGACGCGGGTCGCGCTTCCGAGAAATGGCAATACATCGGCGCCGACATCGATACGCACCGAGCAGCAATCGCCGCTGGGATAGATCAGCATCTGCGATGCGCTGAACCGGAACCCGGTCGTGGGCGGCTGAACGAGGGTCGCGTCATTCAGCCGCTGCGCAATGGCACCCTCCGGCTCCTCGCCGGCGCGCTGCCCCCACGTCGAGGTGGGCACGATGAAACCATTGCGGAGTATCATCCGGCCCCATGTCGGGAAATTGCGTACGAAGAACAAGCCGACGTCGCTGTTGCTGATTCCCGCGCCCGCCGCCGGATCCGTGAGGTTCGCGGAGAATGCGCCGTACATACCCATGTACCACACTTCGGAACCGTCGCTCAGCCAAGGTGCGAGGTATTGGCCGAACATCTCCATCCGCACGCCAAGGCCGCGGTGGCTGAACGGGATCGAGGCAGCGGCCACCACCTGAGACGCACCATCGACCCGCTCGAGCGTGGCAAATGTTTGCGTGGGACTCGTGTCGCGGGTCGCGTATTCTGGTTGGATCGTCTCGAGCTCGCGGAACGTCAGCCCCGATGACTTGGCCCAGGCCGCCCATACAGGCGAGTGGATCTCCCGGAGAAACGCATACTTGTGCATGCTCGCGATGGCCTCGGCGGCGGCGCGGCCCATATCCTGCTCGAGCAGATAACCCACGGCACAAATGCGCCCTCGCGCGTCGATGAAGGTCGGACGTCGCGGATCGGGATGGTCATCGTTGCGCGGGAATTCGCCGCGGCGAATATAATCGGACAATCGATCGAGGTTGCGCGCCCGCGCCGCCCGCAGCGCGGGTGCCAAGGCCTCCACCGGCCCCCGGCGCAGCAGCTCCTCTACATAACGCAGGTGGATGCGGATCCGCTCGTCCTCGTCGAGCCCCGGTGGCACCGGACGGCCATGGGTCCGCACGAAGCTCTCGTCCCCGATCACCAGGTTGATCGCATTGGAGTGCAGCTCGGGTTGCGCTGGGCCCATGGTTTGTAGGTCACCGGCCGCCACAGCCAGGAACAGTCCCATCGCGGCACACGCAAACGCCCACACACGGACAAGACGTGCTACAAACCACATCCGCGAAGAACAACCGAATCCTCGATGCCTGTCAATACGCGGTGCGAAGACGACGTCAACGCGATTCGGCCAGCGAATGACGGTGAGCTGCTCGCGATTGCAGCGAAGACGGGGCGCAAGAGGGAGTGGGGCGGAGGCGTTTTTCCTGAGCGCGAAAGGGAGCGCGGCCGGGCCGGAGGAGGAGATCGAGGTAGCGGAGGCGGAGGCGGATGCCGGAGCGATTGGCTCTGCGCCGTCGCGTGCTGTACAACTCGCCCCCTCGCGTCAGGAGAAAGCATGTCGCATCGCAGCGGAGTACGAGCAACGTGGGTCCTTTTGTTCCTCAGTGGATTGTCCAGCAGCACCGCCGGGTGCGGGGGCGGCACGGCACCCGAGCCGACCGGCGACGCGCCGTCGCAGGACGCAACGCCTCGCGGCGCACGCTCGATGTCGACGGGCCCCACCGCGATGACGCCGGAGCTGCGGGCCGCGTACATCGAGGCCGTCCAAGCCGGCGCGGGCGAGAGCTACCGCGCCGAGCGCGTGGGGTCCGGAACGGCGCGGTTCGTCCACCCTTCGCAAGGGTTTCAGGCGACGATCGACGGTGAAGCCATGCGGCTCGTGGGGGACGCGGAGAGCTGGGAGTCATGGCTCTCGACGACGGCCATCGGATGTGAAGGAGATTCGGTGCTCGACCTGCCGGCGGGCGCCGTCGAGATATCGCAGAACCGGGTCGATATCCGGCGCGGCATCGTCGAGGAGTGGTACGTCCACGGGCCTCTTGGGCTCGAGCAGGGATTCACCGTGGATCGGGCGCCTTCTTGTGAGGGGATCAAGGTGCTGACGCTCGCGATCGGCGGCAGCTTGGTGCCGCTCGTCGTGGACGAGGACGGGGACGGGAAGGGGGAGGCCGTTGCATTCACGGACGCCCAGGGCGCGGCGGCGGCGACGTATACGGACCTGTACGCGAAGGACGCGACGGGCAAGCGGCTCGACGCGTGGATGAGCGTCACGGCAGGGAAGATCACGCTGCACGTCGACGACGCTGGGGCGACGTATCCGGTGGAAATCGATCCGCTCGTTGCTACCCAGCAGGCGAAGCTCGTGGCGAGCGACGGCGTGGCGAGAGACACCTTCGGCACTTCGGTGGCGATATCGGGAGACACCGCGATCGTGGGAGCGCCGGCGGAGCCCTCTCTCACCAACGTCCCGGGCAAGGCCTATGTGTTCGTGCGCAAGGGCGGTGTTTGGACCGAGCAAGCGAAGCTCATGGGCAGCGGTGGGCTTCCGGATAACTACTTCGGATGCGCGGTCGCGCTTTCGGGGGACACCGCGATCGTGGGAGCATCTGGTTTCTTCGGCGGCAATAGCCCTTCCGCGTGGTTTGGCTCCGCCTATGTGTTCGTGCGCAGTGGCGACGTTTGGACCGAGCAGGCGATGCTCTCGCCGGCCGCTGGGGATGGGTTCAAAGGGAACTTGTTCGGCCATTCGCTGGCGCTCTCGGGGGACACCGCGCTCGTCGGGTCGGTCAACGACTACAACGGTTCTTTGTCCGGCGCGGGTGCGGCCTATGTGTTCGCGCGCAGCGGAGGGACCTGGACCCAGGTCGCGAAGCTCCTGGCGAGCGACGGCGCGGCGGGCGACGGCTTGGGGTCTTCGGTGGCGTTATCCGGGGACACCGCGCTCGTGGGGGCGGCCTACGACGACGACCTGGGGGCGAACTCCGGCTCGGCGTATGTTTTCACGAGCAACGGCGGCGCCTGGACCCAGCAGTCGAAGCTCGTGGCGGGGGATGGGGCGGCAAACGATGTGTTCGGCTTTTCCGTGGCGTTGTCCGGGAGCACCGCGCTCGTGGGGGCGTACCAGGACGACGACAAGGGTTCGGTACATGTTTTCACGAGCAATGGCGGCGTATGGGCCCCGCAGGCGAAGCTCTTGGCGAGTGATGGAGCGAGCGGTGATCAGTTCGGCTACTCGATGGCGCTGTCGGGGGACACGGCGCTCGTGGGGGCGCGCCTCCAGAAAGAAAAGGGGTTCATCGCCGGCGCCGCCTATCTTTTCAGGGTCGAAGGCGGCGTTTGGACCCAGCAGTCGAAGCTGTTCGGGAGTGACACGGTGTCGGGCGATTATTTCGGCGTCTCGGTGGCGTTGTCGGCGGACACCGCGCTCGTGGGGGCGACGTTGGACGACGACAAGGGGACCGAGTCGGGCTCGGCCTACGTGTTCACCCTCGCATTGACCAATGGCTCGTCCTGCACGCTGGCAGATGCGTGCGCGAGCGGCTTCTGCGTGGACGGCGTATGTTGTGACACCGCCTGTGGTGGGGGCACGACCACCGATTGCCAAGCCTGCAGCGCGGCAGCGGGAGCCGCTGCGAATGGGATCTGCGGTCCGACGGCGGCCGGCACGGAATGCCGCGTTTCGGCCGACGCCTGCGACGTGGCCGAGACCTGCGACGGAGCCTCCAACGAATGCCCCGCAGATGCAATCGCCGTCGCCGGCACGGAATGCCGCGCTTCGGCCGGAATCTGCGATGCGGCCGAGACCTGCGACGGAACAGCCCTCTCGTGCCCCGAGGATGCAAAGGTCCCGGCAGGCATGGAATGCCGAGCCTCGGCCGGTGCATGCGACGTCGCCGAGAGCTGCGACGGGGCCGCGGATGCGTGCCCCTCCGATACGAGCGCGCCCGATGGCACCCCGTGCACCGATGGCAAGTGCGCTGCCGGTGTCTGCGTCGACGGAGCCGGCGGAAGCGGCGGAAGCGGCGGGAGCGGCGGAAGCGGCGGGAGCGGCGGGAGCGGCGGGAGCGGTGGTGCGGGCAGTGGTGAAGGCGGGAGCGGCGGAGGCGGCCGTCCTGTCGAGGAGAGCGGATGCGATTGTCGCGCGGCGGGAACGACGTCGGGTGAGAGCTCTCCTGTCGCCCTCTCCCTTCTCGGGCTCGCGCTCCTTGGAATCCGGCGCCGATATCGTGGGACGTGACTTGGTGCTCCTCGCGTGACGTCGGACGAGCGCGATTTCTTTGCTGCATCCAGGTCCAGCATGACGAGCAAGGAAATCGCAAAATTGGTAATCGATGCTTACAAGGGGAAGCCGACCGCTCTCCCGCTCGATCGATGCAAATCGCGCCAGCTCGGGCGGCTCCGGACGTTTCTCTCCTTGCCACCCAGCGGCTCCTGAGGAATCCTGCGCAGCTCACAGATGAAGATCACAAGGGTTAGGAACGTCGTCCGCGGCTCGAACCGGCGGGCCTCGAATCCGCAGCGGTTCGCGGCGCTCGCATGGGCTGCCTTGGTCGTCGGTTGCACGCAGGCACCGCCGCAAGCACCGCCGCAGGCGCCGCCGCAGGCGCGACAGGAGGCGGTGTCTCCTTCATCTGCCACCGCAGCGGCACCGCCTCCCCCTGTGGCAGCCGAGGTTCAGGTCGAGGGGCCGCGCATTCGCGTCGCCTTGACGGAAATTCGCGTCGACGATGCGGCCGTATCTTGGGACCCCGCGCTCCTTCGAGACCGGCTCCAAAAGGTCGATCCCCTCTTCGAGGCGCTGCGCGAGCTTCACAAGCCCGGAATCGAACGGCTTGCTTCTGGCGAATGCGTCTTCGAGGTCGAGCCCGACGTCCCCTTCACGGCCGCGGCCAGCGCCATCATGACAAGCGCGTTTGCAGGCTGCCCAGTGGCATGGGTGTCGACCAGCTCGGGGTGGCTGAAGTTGCGGACGCCCCCTCTGCTGCCTCCCGGCACGCCGCTTCCGGCGCCCGAAAGCAGAGTTCCCTCGCGCCGGCAGAGCGCGCTGCACATCGGCCCGAAGGAGCTCGAGCTCACGGTCTTCGCGGTCGTGCCGCCCGCCTCCGGCGCGGGCCGAGAGCAGCTCGAAAAAATCGCGAATCGGACGGTCGAGCGTGGGACGTCGGCGGCCCGCGAGCTCGGCAGCGCGCTCGTCGGGGCTTGCCAGCAGGCGCCGCGTCCCTGTCCCGCAGGCCTGTGGTTGACCGCGGATGCGGACGTGCTCTTCAGCGAGGCCACGCGCGCGCTCGGGGCGATCGTCGATGCGCAGAAGGCAGCTCCCGCCGCGGGTGGTGGGGCCGCGGAGGTCTTGGTGAGCTTTCGGTCCCGTGGCACCGGGCCCATCGATCAGCTCCCGCCTGCCATTCGGCTCGGAAACCACCAGGTATCCGGCCGCCTCCCACCGGGGGAGATCCAGCGCATCGTTCGGAGCAACTTCGGCACATTCCGGGCCTGCTACGAGGAGGGGTTGAAGCGGAGTCCCAACCTGGAAGGGCGCATCGGTGTGCGTTTCGTGATCGGAAAGGACGGCCGCGTCACGAAGGCCGGTGCGGTCCCGGACCCATCCGCGGAGTTCGCGACCGAGAGATCGGCGCCGCTGTTGCCAGACGAAAAGGTCGTCGCGTGCGTCGTCGGGGCGGTCGAGAAGCTCGTTTTTCCTGCGCCGGAGGGGGGAATCGTGACCGTGGTGTATCCCATCCAATTCTCTCCGGGGAGCTGAGCGGGAAAAGGCTTGCCGAACGCGTGCTCCCCGCCGAGGGCGAGCGTGATCGTCAGGGGCCGGAGCTGGGGAGGGCGAGCGCGTCTTCGAGATCCCGGCACGCGTGCAGGCTCCAGACGAACCACATCATCGAGCCGCCCGCCTGGACCACGTCCCACACGGCGACGGACTTGCCGAGCATTTCGTTGTGCTCGCCGCCGAGGCAGGTCTTTTCCTTGGGTTTGTGTACCTCGTCGAGCTTGGTTCGATCCGCGCTCCAGGCCTCGAAGGTCGGGATGTCGTCGCCGCGGTGCTTCTCCCGGCACAGGGCGATGGCCTTCGCCGTCGCCTGGTAGGTCCATGCCTCGATGCTGTAGAACGGCACGCACTCGATGATACGCCCGAGCATCTGTGCGATTTCGTCAGGGGAGCGCCGCGCGCCGGAGAGCACCTGCGCGACGCGGTTGCGGATCTCCCGATCGAACTGCTCGCGTGTTTTCGCCTCGGCTCTGCGGGCCCACGTCGTGTCGCCGTCGTAGTGGAAGATGACGAAGCCGCCGGGCTCGGCGATCTTTCGGGCGAGGTATCTCCAGAGTTCTCGCTTCTTGTGCTCGTCTTTTTGTTTTGTGCTCCGCCATTGGTTCGCGATCAGGACCGGGCGGACGGTTGGATCGACGGGGACGACCTCGACGCGGGGCGTGTAGCCGTTCTCCTCGAAGCGGTGGAGCAGCTTTTCGAGGATGGCCCGGAGACCGAGCCATGTGGGCTCACTCGAATCCTCCGAGAGGAGCGCGATCGAGAAGCGCGGCCTCACCAGAGGCCCTCCGAGCGGAGCACCTCGCTGACGTGCTGGATGCCGGTCTGGTAGGCGACGTAGAACCGCTCGGCTTCCTCCTCGTTGAAATTGCGCCAGACCATCTGCTCGCGTCCGTCAGGGCCGGGGGCCGTGGTGCAGCGGATGAAGGTGGTGCGGACGGCTTCGGCGGACTCGATGGGGATGTGGTCGAGGAGGAAAGGGTGTTGCGTCGCGAGGAAGCTCTGGCGGTCTTGCATCCGGTCGAAGCAGAGTTCGATCCATTCGTGGTGCAGGCCGTTGAGGAGCTCGTCGATGACGAGCGGGAGATGTTCTCGGACGGCGAGGTACCACAGGAAGCAGAAAAGGCGCTTCTGGCCAAAGCTCAGGAGCTGGTGGGAGATCAGCGAGCCATCCGTGCGACGGAAAACGCAATCGAATCCTTGGTAGATCGTCCCATCCTCCGATTGCCGGAGCATCCGCGGGTATAGTTCGGCGGAAGCGAAGCCGAGCGCAGGTGGAATCTGCGAAAGCACGCCGAGGTCCTCGAAGGGAATGTTCAATGATTCAGACGATTTGGGCTTGAGCGATGCGGTGGTCGCGAATGCTGCGGGTAACCAGTCGCTGAACTCTGCCCGGGGTCCGTGCACTTTGAAGGAAGCGTGCGTGATAGCATCCAGAGTGGCGACAGCCTCATCGAGCCGATCCACACGTCCCCAAACGGCGAATGTTTCAAAAACGTCGGTGTGAACTTGAGCAGGGAGATTGACCATTGCGTCGGGAATGTGGCTCATCATGGCGAAGAGCACCCGCATACCCATCCGGCCCCCCGTGAGGCCGGCCCTCACCTCGAAAGCCTTCGCGGGCCCCTCCGCAGGCTTCCAGGTCCCTTGCGTGCCGGTGACCTCGGCGCGTCCGATCGTCGTGCCCGCGTTACGGACAGTCATTGTCCAGGCATCGTCGAACTCTGCCTCCTCGCCGAATCGCGGTGCGAGGACGCTGGGTGTCGCTGGAGTACGAATCGCCCGCAGTTCGAGCTGTGCATCTCCCTCCTCCAGCCACCACGTCAGATCGAACCCCGCGTCCTCCTTCGCGAACCCCGACAGATCATCGTTCGTGACCGCGGCGATCACATCGAGCAGCGTCGACTTGCCCGTCGCGTTTTTCCCGAGCAGGACGTTGAACGTCGGGCCGAAGTGGAGATCCGTCCCGGGCTTGACGTTGCGGAATCGGTCGATCCGGAGCCGCGTGAGCCGCACCATGCGGGTCTTCTTACCGTCGCCCACCCCGGATGCATAGGGCGAAAGCCGGCCGCACCGTCGCCCACGCAAGCGCGTCGTCGTCCTCCGGGGAGGATGACGACGTCCTCCCGGAGCATGACGACATCCACGGGGAGCACGCCGTCGTCCTCCGGGGAGCATGACGACGCGCGCCGGGAGCATGATGACGTCCTCCCGGAGGATGACGACATCCACGGGGGAGCACGCCGTCGTCCTCCGGGAGCATGACGGCGCGCGCCGGGAGCATGATGACGGCCGCTGGGAGCATGACGTCGTCCTCCGGAGGATGACGTCATCCTCCGGGGAGCATGACGTCATCCTCCGGGGAGCATGACGTCATCCTCCGGGAGCACGCCGTCGTCCTCCGGGAGCATGAAGACGTCCGCCGAGAGCATGAAGACGTCCGCCGAGAGCACGCCGTCGTCCTCCGGGAGCATGACGACGCGCGCCGGGAGCATGAAGACGTCCGCCGAGAGCATGAAGACGTCCGCCGAGAGCACGCCGTCGTCCTCCGGGAGCATGACGACGCGCGCCGGGAGCACGCCATCGTCCGCCGGGAGCGCGGCGCGACGCTAGAACCGTCCGAGCACCACGAGCCCCTGCATCGTCCCGCCCACGACCGGCGCCACGGTGACCTTCACCGGCGCCGGGCTCGGGTGCGCTTCGGGATTGATCCACGCGAGCGCCAATCCAAGAAACACCCCCACCGCGCCCGCGCCGAGCGCCGTCGTCGCGACCCGCCCGTCGGTCGTCGCTTTCTCGCGGAGCGCATACCCCTCGGCGTCGCATTGGTTCGGATCCGACGTGAGGCAATGGTACTTCAACCCCGCAGTCGCCTCGTCCGAGCGAGCCGCATACACCGCGCCCGCCACAATGGCGCCCACGCTCGTGGTCATGACGATCGCCGCCGCGACGCGGGGACCCGTCCAGAAGGGGGCCGGCGGGGGCGGCGGCGCCGCAGGGGGTTCGGCCCAGGCGATCGAGGGGAGCACGAGAGCGGCCAGGAAAAAGGGCAGGGAGCGCATGTCAGAGGTCGAAGAGCTCGTCGTCCTCAGCCGCGTCTTCCTCGGCGAGGAGCGCCTCCGCGTGCTTGGCGACCGATTCGAAGAATTTTTGCTCGGGGGATTTCGGAGGCAATCGGGACGCGGCCTCCCGGGCCTGCGAGCGCAGGAGCGCCTCGCTGCGATCCGCCCGGCCGCCCGAGCGAGGCCGCGCCTGGCCCGTGACGACCGAGAAGAGCGCGCTCCGGACGCGTTCGAAGCAGCCCTCGCCGGCCGCGTGCGCCCGCCGGAGGAGCGTCGCGACGAGCTCGAGGTGCGCGAAGAGGAAGGTGGGCGGCGCCTCTTCGAGGAGCGCGGAGATCGCTTCGAGCTCGCTCTCGCCGCCGTCCTGCACCCACTCGGAGAGGACTTCGACCGTGGGTAAGGCGAAGGAGCGCGAGGCGTCGTGGAAGAGGCGGGCGGCGTGGAAACGGACCCAGCCGATGCGGGCCCGCGCGAGGTGGCGGACGCGGCGCAAGAGCGAGAGCCACTCCGGCGAGCGCGCGAGGCCCGCGAGGATCGCCGAGAGGCCCTCCGGCGGGAGCGGCTCGTACTCCTCCGCCCCCGCGACGGCCCCGGACGCGGCGCGCGCGATGCGCTCGATGAAGAGGCCCGCGACGTCCTCCGGCAGGCGTTTGCCGGCATGGTGGAGGAAGCGCATCGTGGAGTGGCCGTCGAGGCTGCGGGCCGCGCCGAGGCGCGTGAGGAAGAGGATGATCTCCTCTTCGGAGAGCGCGCCCTCGGAGAAGAGGCCGCCCGCGTCGAGGGCGCCGAAGAGGGCCTCGGCGACCTCGGGGCCCTCGGAGAGGTCAACGCCGACCGCGAGCTCGACCGCGTCGCGCGGGGAGGATTTGGCGAGGGTGCGGAGCGCGCCGAGCGCCGCGCGGCGGACGAAGCCGTCGCGATGCCCGAGGAGGTGGCGGAGCGCTTCGCGATCGCCGGGCAGGGGCTTTTCGACCCAGCGATGGAAGACCTGCGCGAGCGAGGCGCAGAGCGTGGGGTTGCCGCCCGTGACGATGGTGTCGACGAGGGCCTCGGCGCGATCGGGCGCGGCCTCGCGGAGCGCATGGAGCAAGGAGGCGACGTGCGGGCCGAGCGGGCTCTCGGGCGCGCCCATGATGGCCTCGCAGATCGCCGCGGCCGCCACCGGATGCTTGCGGGAGAGGACGTGCAGGAGGAGGCGCGGCGAGCCGGACTTGCCCGCGAGCGCGAGGGCTTCGAGCGCCGCGCCGAGCCACTCGGCCGTCTGCGCAGGCGGGTGGCCCTCGGCGAGCATCTCGTCGACGACGGCGCGACACGCGTCGGCCGAGCGTCGCTCCACGCCGCCCCGATCGACCTCGCCCGAGCCCGGGATCTCGCTCGCCGGCAGGTCGATCATGCCGCGCTGCGCGGGCGAGCGTTGCGTGAGGGCCTCGTAGAGCCTGCGCTCGGCCGAGGTCGGGACGGCGCCGAGGGCGGTCTCGGCCGCCGCGCGCACCTCGGAGGAGCTGGCGCGCCGGGCCGCGCGCCGGAGCGCGTCGGCGACCGCGAAATGGACGAGCGGATCGGCGGAGGTGTTCGCGGCGGCGCCGAGCATCGCGAGGATGTCGAGCCGCTCTTCGTCACGCCACCCGGGCTCCATCCGATCGCCGAGTGAACCCCCGGAGCCGTCGGAGAGGACCCGTTCGAGGCCGCTGATGCCCGAGAGGGCGGCGCGTCGCTTCGGCGATTTCGCGCAGCCCGCGAGCGCGGCGAGGGCCTGCGTGCGCAGGGCGCGGCGGCGCTCCTCGGAGGGGCCGGCGTCGACGGCGCCGTCGGAGAGGAAGGTGTCGAGCACGTCGAGCGGCGAGTGCTTGTGCTCGTGCGCGTCGTCCGCGAGGAGCCAGCGATCGACGGCTTCGAGCAAGGCCTCGTGGACCCCCGCCGGGCGCGCGGACGCGCGCGACGCGAGCTCGCGGAGGACACGCATGGGATGGTCGGGGTGCGGGCTCTGGAGGCGGAGGTCGTCGCGGCCGAGCTGCCAGAGGAGGTCGGCCGCGCGGGGGAGGTGCGCGAGGTGCAGGCCCACGCGGCGCAGGATCGCGGGCAACTCGTAGAGGACGGACGCGGCGGAGAAGAGGGCGCCCGGGCCCCGCGCGGCCTCGGTGAGCGCAGGCGAACGGAGGACCGTCGTGGCGAGTTCGAGCATCGCGGCCGGGTGATCCGAGGAGAGCTCGCGGAGGCCCGTGAGCAGGCGGCATCGATCCGCCGCCGAGGCCGCTTCGACGCTCTCGCGCACGTGGCGGAAGAGCGCGGCGACGATCTCGGCGGACGCGCCTTCGGGGATGGAGGGGCCGTCGAGCTCGCCGGCGTTGCGGATGAGCGGGACGATGGCCTGGGCGCCGAAGCGCGCTTCGAGCGCGCGCACGCGCTCGTCGAGCGAGCCCGTGAGCCCGCCCGTGGCGAAGGGTCCGGCGAGCGCGCGGTGGAGCGCGTGGTCCGAGAGGGCGCCCGGGACGACACGCGCGCCGTGCGGGCCACGCTCGACGACGCCCGCGGCTTCGAGCGCGCGGAGCGCCGAGACGAGATCACGACGGCGGCAGCCGAGCAGATCGCCCGCGCCCTGGAGGAAGCGCTCGTCCGAGGTGCGCACCGGCGCGAGGAGCGCGACGAGCGCGAGGACACCGGCGAGGAGCTTGGGGTCGCCCGCGGCGGCGGAGCGAAGGA
Organism: Polyangium sorediatum; assembly: GCF_029946465.1. Taxonomy (NCBI): domain Bacteria; kingdom Pseudomonadati; phylum Myxococcota; order Polyangiales; family Polyangiaceae; genus Polyangium; species Polyangium sorediatum. The sequence continues at coordinate 37,362 of NZ_JARZHI010000069.1, read as the reverse complement.
GCAAGAGCTCGTGGCCACGATCGAACGCGCAGGCCGCGAGCTCACCCTTGCCGAGCGCGACCGGATGGATGGCGCCCTCCTGCATGAGCCGGCCGGCCAGCGCGATCACGAACGGATGTCCCTCGGCCTGCTCGGCGAGGCGCGCGCCATGCGCCTCCCCCTCGTCGCCGAGCACGTGCCGTGCGGCCGCCTCCGCCTCGCTCGGGGCGAGCGCGCCGAGCTCGGGCAACACGCGCACCACGTCCGACGAGAGGCCGACCTGCGCGAAGAGCGCCGAGAGGCGCGGCAGGCCCGCGGGGCGCGTCGTCAAGATGAAGCGCACGTCGCGGCGATCGAGCGCCATGGGCAGGAGCGTCGCGGGCGCAGCTTTGCGGCCCGCGTCGTCGATCACGAGGAGACACGGGCCCGGCGGCAGGCGCGTGGTGGGGGGCGCGCCGGCGACGGCGACGTCGGTCGCGAAGCGCAGCATGGTGCCGATCCGCTGCGCGGCGAGGGCGTCGGCGAGCGCGGAGAGCAGGCTCGTCTTGCCCGTGCCCGTGCGCCCGGGGAGCACGGCGACACGCGCCGGGCCACGTGCGCTGGCGAAGTCGACGAGCGCCGCGAGGATCTCGGCGCGCCCGCCGAAGGGCAGCGCTTCCTGGAAGGGGCGGCCCGCGGCGAGCGCGCCGCCTTCGAACTCGCTCGGGCCGAAGAGCGCCACGCCGTGCTCGACGTGGGCGTCCGGAGGAGTGGGGAAGCCGAGGGTCGTCTCCATGGAAATCGAGCGCGCCGCGGGGCGGGCGCGCGAAGCCTACCACGGGGGGCGGCTCGGCCGGCGAGGGACAAAAAGCCGGATCCGTACAGAGCACGGATTGGGTGGGCTGCTCGGACGCACGGGCCTCGTCGTGGTCGCCTCCGTTACGACAACCACGACGAGCGCTGGAGTGACGTCACGCACGCGGCGCTTGCGTTCCGACGCGCCGACGCTGAGCGCCACTGCGGGTGGCGCTGGTCGGCGGAGGCAAGTAGCGCCTGTCTATTTCGGGGTGCGCGCGAAGCGCTTGAGCTCTTCGTTCACTTCCTTGAGCAGATGCGTCACCGCAGCGAGGGCGCCCATCTGGTTGCCCTGATACGTGTCCCACGCGCTGAAGTCGGCAGGCGCGATGTACGTGTGGTCCTGGAGGAAGGGATAGCGGTAGCTTACGTCGTTCGGCCTCTTGCTGGGTTTCGTTGCATCGATCCTCAGCAGCAAATCCGCGTTGTCGACGCGCTTGTTCAGGAAGGTTTCGATCCTCCGGCGGAAGTTGAAGAGGGCTTTGGACAGCGTAGATTCAGACTCTCCCAGGCTCTTCAAGGGTGAGTGCTGCCCGAGGAAGAGCCTGTCAAACTCGCGCATCTCGTCGTCAGCCCCGTCCCACAGCATCAAAGCCAGGGCCTTGATGGCCTTCTCGTAGCTCTGCTGAATGAGGTAGCGCCGGTGGCACTCGGCCAAGGCGTCTGTGTCTGCCTTTGCGGCAGCTAGATCCGCCCCGGCTTGTCGGATCCAAGCTCTAACTTGCGCGGGCGTTGCCATGGCTCAGAAGTCCGCGCGCCAACGCCACGAGCGCTACCCCGGCGTCCTCGCCGTACAGGACATCACCTGCCGCGACGGCTCGCGCCAGGGTGAGGTCTTTGCGAAGGGCTTTCTCGATGTCCGCTCGGTTCACCCCGATGAGGTGGAGGGGATACCTGAAGTCTCGCGCCGCTGTGAACACGATGGGGCGCTCCGGATGGTCGTCGCTCCCCATCGAGGGGATCACTTCCACGAGCCACGCGATGCTTTGATCTTCTTGCCGGATCCAGATTGCGGTTTCCATCGGATCGTCGAGCTTCGCGTGCGCTTCGACCAGCTCCAACATCTCGTCGCGCGTCGGCATGTGGGCACCCTAGCATGCCAACGCGTGCCATGGCCCTGGCCGCCGCTCCCTGACGGCGGTAGGCAATAGATGAGTTCCCATGTCCCGGAAATCCGCGCCACAGGACCATCGCTTCAGCCAAACCTTCGCCAGCTTCGCCGGTCGCGTGCGGCGGCGCTTGGCGTTCGAACGGATGCTCTCGGGCGCGGCGCTCGGGCTCGTGATCGGCGCGGGGGCGGCCGCGGCGGCGTGGCAAACGCGGCACGGCCAGCTCCGGCCGTGGATGGCCGCGGGCGGCGCGCTCGGCGCGGCCGTCGGCGCGATCGTGGCCCGGCGCAAGCGCTGGCGCGACGAGGAGGTCGCGCTGTTCCTGGATGGCCGCCTCGGCGGCAAGGAGTCGATCTCCACGGCGGTCGAGCTCGATCGCGAGGACGAGCGCGATGATCCGGCGCGCGCGGTGGTGCTCTCGCAAGCCACGACCGTGCTCGAAAAGGCGAACCCCAAGGACGCGCGGCCGCGGTTCGTTCGGGCCTACCACCTCGCGATCCCGCTCGGCCTCGCGGCGATCGGCTACATGAGCCTGCTCCCGCTGCCCGCGCTCCCGCCGCCGCCTCCGCCGCCGCCCGGCGCCGAGCAGGTCAAGCTCGCGGACATCAAGGGGCTCGACAAGATCATCGACCTCGCGAACGCGAACGCGCGCGACGACGCCCAGAGGAAGCGCCTCGACAAGATCGCCGAGGACGCGAAGAAGCTCCGCGAAAAGCTCCGCGACGGCATGGAGAAGCGCGAGGCGCAGGCCGAGATCGGCAAGCTCAAGGACGCCATCACGGCCGAGCGGCTCTCGCTCGGCGACGGCGAGCAGCGCCAGGGATTGGAGAGCGCGCTCGGCAAGCTCGCGGAGAACCCCGACCTCAAGGACGCGGCCAAGGCGCTCGGCGACAGGGATCTCGTCTCGTTCGACGACGCGATGGAGAGCCTCGCGAACAAGCTCGAAAAAGAGGACCGCGATCGCGCGAAGAAGACGCTCGAAGAGGCCGCCGAGGCCGCCCGCAAGCAAAACGCGCCGGACGTGGCCAAGGCGCTCGAGGAGCAGAAGAAGCGCCTCGAAGAGATGGCCAAGAAGAACGAGAAGCTGAAGGAGCTCGGCCAGGCGATCGGCGAAGGTCTGTCGGAAGACGCGAAGGAAGCGCTGAAGGATCTCGACAGCGGCAAGGCCGGCGGCAAGGAGCAGCAGAAGCTCGCGGAGAAGCTCGAAGAGGCGCTCGGGAAGCTGACGCCCGAGGAGCGCAAGCGGCTCGCCGAGAACATGAAGAAGCGCGCCGCAGAGATGAGCGGCGAGGAGGCGCCGGGCGAGGGGCCGAGCAAGGAGCAGCTCGAAGAGCTCGCCGAGGAGCTCGGGTCCGAGGAGGGCCAGAAGCGGCTCGCCGAGGAGCTGAAGAAGATGGCCGAGCCCGAGGCCGAAGGCAGCGAGGAGGGCGAGCGGCAGAAGCGGCTCGAGGATGCGCAGAAGGGCCTCGGCGAGGCCGAAGGGCAACTCGGCGCGCCGATGCCGATGCCCGTGCCCGGTCAGGGCGGCGGGAACAAGCCGGGGCAAGGGAACAAGGGCGGGCAGAAGCCGGGCGGGGAGAACGGGACCCCCGGCTCCGGCGGCAAGGACAACGGGCAGCCGTACGCCGGCCACAGCGAGGGCGGCGGTCCAGGCGACCACAAGGGCCAGACCGGCGTGGTCGACGGTCCCGGCGTCAAATCCCGCGCGACCGGCCCGATCAACAAGGGAAAGCCGATGCCGGGGCTCGTCATGGGACGGACTTCGGGGCGCGCGGGTGACACGGCGAACATCCAGGGGACGGGCGCGCTCGGGCAGGCGGCGGCGGGGGAGCTCGGGGCGATCGAGCGGAGCGACGTGCCCGAGGAGTACCGCGAGCAGGTCGGGCGCTATTTCCAGCCCAAATGACCGCCGGGCGCGGCTACGCTGCGCCTCCGCATGACGACGACGGGCGACTTTCAGAAGAGGCTCGATGGGGCCCGCGAGGCGAGCGCGCGCCTCAAGGAAGCGATCGGGCAGGTGATCGTGGGCCAGGGCGAGGTCGTGGAGCAGGCGCTCTGGGGCCTCGTGGCCGGCGGGCACGTGCTGCTCGAAGGCGCGCCGGGGCTCGGCAAGACGCTGCTCGTGCGCACGATCGCGAGCTGCCTCGACCTGAAATTTTCGCGCATCCAGTTCACGCCCGACCTCATGCCGAGCGACGTGACGGGCACGAACATCCTCGTGACCTCGGCCGACGGCTCGCGGCACTTCGCCCTGCACAAGGGGCCGATCTTCGGGCAGGTGGTGCTCGCGGACGAGATCAACCGCGCCACGCCGAAGACGCAGAGCTCGCTGCTCGAAGCGATGCAGGAGCACGCGTGCACGATCGGCGGCGTGCGGCACGCGATGGAAGAGCCGTTCTTCGTGCTCGCCACGGAGAACCCGATCGAGATGGAAGGGACGTACCCGTTGCCCGAGGCGCAGCTCGATCGGTTTCTGCTCAAAGTGATCGTGCCGAGCCCGACCGAGGACGAGATGACCGAGATCCTCACCCGCACGACGGGGCAACCGAAGGACGCGCCGCCGCGCGTGCTCGATCGGGACGAGGTGCTGGCGGTCCGCTCGGCGTGCCGCGACGTCGCCGTGGCCGAGCCGATCATGCGCTTCGCCTCGCGCCTCGTCCGCGCGAGTGATCCGGCGACACAAGGCGCGCCCGATCTCGTGAAGCGCGCGATCCGCTACGGCGCGGGCGTGCGCGGCGGGCAGTCGCTCGTGCTCGCGGCCAAGGCCGTGAGCGTGCTCGAAGGTCGCGCGCACGTCTCGTTCGGCGACGTGCAGCGTGTCGCCAAGCCCGTGCTGCGTCACCGCTTGATCCGATCGTTCGAGGGCGAGGCCGACGGGATCACGACCGATCAGGTGGTCGACGCGCTCATCGCGAGCGTGCCCGCCCGTCCGGAGAACGTGGAGCAGGCGATCCGCCGATGAGGCTCCGCGCGCTCTCGCTGGTCCCGATCCTCGCGCTCGCGCCGCTCGCGACGCACGCCGAGCCCGCGCCCGTCGTCGCTGCGACCGCCATCGCAGAGGCGCCGCCGGCGCCGCCGCCGGGGCGCGCGAGCGTGTCCTTCGAGGTCGCGCCGCTCCTCGGCACGACCTCGCCGACGCCCGCGGGCTGGAGCGGGTTCCTCGTGCGGGTGCAGAACAACGAGGCCAAGCCGCTGCGGGGCGAGGTCGAGGTCCTGAGCCGGCTGCACTCGGACCAGGCGCGCTTCCGCGCGACGGCGCCGTTCGTCGTCGGCGCGGGGACGAGCGTGATCGTCCGGCTGCCGACACACGGCAACGTGTACGGCGAGACGAACGTGGTCGCGCGGGACGACGCGGGCGTGGTGCTCGGCAGCCACACGACGGCCGTGACGAACATGCAGGAGCTCTTCCTGCTCGACGTCAGCGAGACCTCGCGGCTGAAAGGCGCGCTGCATGACGCCGCGATCTCACCGCTCTACTCGCCGTGGGGCGGGTACGGCGCGTACGGCACGGGGCCGCAGCTCAAGGTGGGCGCGCCGCGCTTCGATCCGGCGACGGGGGATCCGATCCTGCCCGATCGCGCCGCGCTCTATGCGCCCGCGTCGGCCGTGCTTCTGCGCTCGGATACGCTCGTGAAGATCGGCGCGGCCGAGCTCGAAGCGCTGAGCGGCTACGTCCTCGCCGGCGGCACGCTCGCCGTGGCGCTCGCGCGCCCCGAGGATCTACGGAGCCCCCTCCTCGCGGCGTTCGCGGGCGGCGAGATCACGCCAACGTCGCCGCACTCCGAGACGCTCCGGGAGCTCGTGTTGCCCGCGCCGCCCTCGAACGCGACGAAGTCGATCCCGTTCGCCGAGGTGCCGGCCGAGGAGGTCGGCAAGACGCTCGCTGGTTTCTCCGGGGGCAACCTGCACGGCAGCCGCTACGGGGCCTCCGCGACGTACGGGCTCGGCGAGTTTCACCTGCTCGCGTTTGATCCGACGCGCAAGCCCGCCGTGGACGACCCCTGGGTGCAAGCGCGTGTCCTCGATCTGACGCGCAGGGCCTTCGACCGGAAGAGCTCGATCGTCTACCGGCAGGGCGGCGCGCCCGGCACCGTGGACCTCGATCGCGTGCGGCAGGAGCTCGATCCGAACGAGAGCTCGCGCTGGGGGATCGCGGTGGCCGCGATCCTGCTCATCGCCTACGCGGTCATCGCCGGGCCCGTGAACTTCACGATGCACGCGAACAAGGGCAAACCCCTGCGCGCGCTCGTCTGGCTGCCGATCCTCTCGGCGATCGCGTTCTTCGCCGTCGTGCTCCTCGGCCTCGTCGCGAAGGGCCTGACGGGTCGCTCGCGCCACCTCACGCTCGTCGAGGCGGGCGCGGGGATGACGAAGGGCACGGCGCGGCGGTGGCGTGGCTTCTTCACGCCGCGATCGAAGGATCTCACCGTGCGCACGAGCGACGGTTCGAGCGTGGTCACCACCGCGGTCGTGGCTTCGCCCGCGACGATCGACGATCACATGCTCGTCGATCGCGACGGCGCGCGCCTCGTCGATCTCGCGATCCTGCCCTGGCAAACCGTGGTCGTGCGCGAGGACGGGTTCGCCGACGTGGGCGAGGGGATCTCGATCGTGCACGAGGGCGAGAAGGACACGGCCGTGACGAACCGGAGCGGCCACGATCTGCGGGCGGCGATCCTCGTCCTGCCGGGGCTCCAGCCGCGGTATTTCCCGACGATCAAGGACGGCGAGCGGGTGCTCGCGAGCGCGGGGAAGGACGTGAAGACGTCGCCCCAGGGGATGACCTGGGTCCGGCAGATCGGCGGCACGCGGCGCGCGGGATCTCTGGATCTTCATCCGCTCGCCGGGCATTACCTGGGCACTTTGATCAGCGCCGACGCGCCCGGGCTCGGCGACGCATGGCTCGCCGTCGAGCAGAGCGCGGGCGGGCTCGTGGACTGGTTCCCCGAGGACGTGCCGGTGCTGCTCGGGCAGCTCGACGGCGGCGAGGGCAAGACTTCGGACGCGGGCCTCAAGCTCGAACGGGATCGGCTGCTCGTGCGGATCGTCGGATACGGAGGTCGGCCGTGAGCGAGCCCGTCACGACGTCCGAGACCTGGGAGCGATCGCCCGCCACCGCGGCCCCGGAGCCGCCTTCGCTCGTAACGGCTGCGCCGCCAACGATCCGCGTGCGCCACCTCTGGCACCGCTTCGCGAACCGCGACGTCTTGCGCGACGTGACCTTCGACGTCGGCCCGGGCGAGATCTTCGGCTTCATCGGGCCGAACGGCGCGGGGAAGACCACGACGATCCGCGTGATGGCGACGCTGCTCGAACCGATGGCCGGGCGCGTGGAGATCGACGGGATCGACGTCACGCTCGACCCCGACGCCGTGCGCAAGGTGATCGGCTACATGCCCGATCACGCGGGCGTCTACGATCGCATCACGGTGCGCGAGTACCTCGAGTTCTTCGCGGACTCGTTCCGCGTGCCCTCGATCAGCGTGGTCGACGCGGTCCTCGAGCTGACGGACCTCGGCAAGTTGCAGGATCGGCTCGTCGCCGAGATGTCGAAGGGCATGAAGCAGCGGCTTCAGCTCGCGCGTATCCTCTTGCACGACCCGAAGGTGCTCATCCTCGACGAGCCGGCGAGTGATCTCGATCCCCGCGCCCGCATCGAGATCCGTGATCTCTTGCTGGAGCTGCGTGGCCTCGGGAAGACGATCTTCCTCTCGTCGCACATCCTCACGGAGCTGAGCGATGTGTGCACCTCGATCGGCATCCTCGAACGAGGTCGCCTCGTCGTCGCAGGTCCTATCCACGAGATCTCGGCGCGGCTCGAAGCGATCCGCGCAGCCGAGGCCCACGGCCAGGCGCCGCCGCCGCGGTACGTGCCGCCGGGGGTGCGCGCGCTCGTGCCCGCGCAAGCTGCGCAAGCCGCACAAGCTGCGCCCGCGGGTGTGGCGCAACCTGCGCCCGTCGCCGGTGCTGCCGTGCCCGCGACCGATCCGAGCGCGAGCGCAGCGCCGCCGCCGCAACCGCAACCGCCGCAGCCGATCCCGCAAGCGCCGAGCGTTCGTCGGGTGAAGCTGCGCGTCCTCGGCAACCCCGAGGCCGCTGCGTACTTCCTGCGCGGCGGGCCCGGGATCGTCGAGGTCCACGTCATGGGCGGCCTCGTGCACGTGGGCTACACGGGCACGGAGACGAAGATCGCGGAGATGGTGACCCACCTCGTGCACCGCAACATCGGCATCGTGGGCGTGGAGCCGGAGAGGAACGAGCTCGAGCGCATCTTCCTCGAAGTCACGCGCGGAGACGTCCAATGAGCGCGCAGACCGGAACGGCAAGGGCCGCAGGCGCCTCGCTCCTGCATCGCCTGAAGGACGATCCGAACCCGATCTGGATCCGCGAGCTTCGCCAGTCCGCGCGGCTCGTCCGCACGCCGATCATCCTCTGCGTGCTCTCGATCCTGGCGACGCTTGCGATCGCCGCGATCGGGGGCCTCGTCTCGATCAACGAGAGCCCCGCGACCACGGGGTACGTCCTCTTCCAGGTCTTCTTCTCGCTCGCGTACTTCGTGGTCACGTTCGTCGGACCCGCGGTCGCGGCGAACGCGATCGCCTCGGAGCGCGAGGGCCGCACGTGGGAAGCCGTGATCCTCACGGGCCTGCGCCCCGCGGTGATCGCGCGCGGAAAATTCCTCGCCGCGTACACGTCGATCAGCATGTACGTGGTGATGCTCGCGCCCGTCGGCGCGCTGCCGTTTCTTTTCGGCGGCGTCACCGCGACGGAGACGATCGTCGCGTTCGGGTTCCTGTTCCTCATCGCGGCGCTCGCGGTCGCCTTCGGGCTCGCGGTCAGCTCGAAGATGAACAGCTTGCGCGCCGCGCTCGTGGTCACGTTGATCTGCGCGGTGATCGCATCGCTCAATGTCTACGGCTGGTTCGGCGTGGGCCTCTCGGTCGCCGCGCACGACGCCTGGTCCGGCGTGCCGGAAGGCCCGCCCGTCTGGTTGCCGACGGCGTACGCACGCGCGCCCTTTGATCTCACGTACGTCCTCTGCTTGATCATGCTGCCGATCGTCGCGACGGGCCTGCCCGCGTGGTTCCTCTACGAGGTCACGGTCGCGAACCTCACGAGCATCACGGACGATCGCTCGACGGGCCTCAAGCGCTGGTTCCTCGTGGCCGCGCCGGTCTTCGCGCTCTGCTCGGCCGCGCCTGTCGCCGCCGTCGCCACGCACCGTCAACTGGAGGTCGCGATCGCGGGCATCTGTGTGCTGCTCGTGTTCCTGATGATCTCGGTCTACATCTTCCTCGGCGACTCGCTCGGGCCTTCGCGGCGCGTGCGGCTCCACTGGGATCGGCAGGGCGTGGGCGGGATCAGGCGGCTGCTCGGGCCGGGCATCCTCGGCACGTCGATGATGCAGCTCTCTATGGCTGCCGTCGCGTTCCTGATGCCGGTCGCGGCCGGCATCCTCGCCGTGATGGGCGGCGTGAACGCCGCGGAGGAGATCCAGCAGATCCTCCTCGTCGCGCTCTACGCCGGCTCGTTTTACCTGTTCTCCGTGGGGCTCGGCGCGCTTCTCCGAGCGCGGCTGAGCACCACGCTGCTCTCGCGTGTCTTGCTCCTCGCGGTGCATTTCCTCGTCACCGTGGGGCCGTGGATCGTCGCGGCGATCGCGGGCCTCTTCGCGTCGGCCTCGGGCCGAGGCGCGCTCATCGTGGCCGCGCCGTCGCCGCTTTATGTCTTCGTCGCGCTCGACGCGCTGGGGACGTCCGGCGAGGAGCTGCTCGTCGTGGCTTCGGTGGCGGCTTCGGTGGTGTGGGGCCTGTTCGGGCTCCTGTTCCTCACGCTCGCGCGGGGCCGCGTGAGGCGCGTCATCGCGGCGCACGAGGTCGCGCTCGGGGAGAGTGATCGGATCCTCGCCGAGGAGGACGCAGCGGCGGTGCGCGCGATGGAGGATGCGGCGGCGGCCGCGGCGGCCGCGGCGGCAGCGCCCCCGGGGGCCGACGCGCCTGCGGTCGCGCCCGAGCCCGAGCCTGCGGGCTGAGCGAGGGCGCGCCGGCCGGATCAAAGTTCACTGCAAAGCGAATCTCCGGGCTGGCACAACGACCCTTTGCGGGGCGGCGGTTTCCTGGGGGGTAACTTGCGCCCTGTCTCGGGCGTGAACTCCACGAGTTCGAGCAGGTTCACGAAGCGGGCCCTGTGCCCGCCGGGATCTGTGCCAAGGCTTTTTTTGGCCATCGCCACGACATCCGCGAGCGTCATCTCCCCCTTGAAGGGCGAATCCCGCAGGAGCAGGCCGAATGCCGCCACGGACGCGGCGAAGTGGAAATCCGTGCTCTGCGTCCCCCGATACCTGTCGTCGATGAGCGGTACTTCGATTTCGCGGTTCGTTTGTCCCGACGCATCCTTGTACCGCACCCGCAGCGTCAAGAGATACGGCACCGGCGGCGCCTCCGAGCCCCCCGAGGTGTCGGGCCTGGGTTCGAGCTCGTAGAGCGCCGTCACCGCATGCCCGGCGTAGAGATCGACCGGGCCTTTCCAGGCGTCCAGAAACTCGCGCTCCGGTCCCGTCCGATCCTCGTTGCCGATCAGCCGGAACGACCGCACGTACAACGGAGCGAAATCGACCTCGACCCGCACGTCCCTCGCGATCGGCGCGCGCGTCCCGAGGGCCTCGTCGACCAGCGCTGTGCGCGCGTCGTTCGGCCCGCCGATCGGCGCGAAGCTCCCTTTTCCTTCCTCGGCGAGGAGCTTCAGGGTTTGTGCTGCCGGGCCGTCCATCGGGCCGAAGCCGAGCGTCGACAGGGAAATGCCCGTCGTTGCCTTGTCCCGGATGAGCGCCGCGAGTCGGCCTTGCTCCGATCCTGCCGCGAATTGGTCGTCCGTCGCCAGGAAGACCCGGTTCACGCCACCCTCGACGAAATGCGCCTGCGCCGCCTTGAAGGCTCGCTCGATGGAATCGCCGGGCGAGGCCGCCCCGCTCGGTTCGAATCGATCGATGGCCGTGAGGATCCGGGGTTTGTTGTCGCCCGGCGTCGGGGGTAACCAGGGTTCTTGCGAGGGACCTCCGTGCTCGATGAGCGTCACCCAATCTTGCGCGTCGAGCCGCGAGACCACCCTGCGCAGGGCGGCCTGGAGGAGCGGCAGTTTGTCCGGATCTTTTGCGAAGCCCGGCGATTTGTCGATCACGAAGATCAGGTTCGCCGGGGGGCGGCGCGTCGAATCGAGCGGCGCTGCTTTCAGCACGAGCCGCACGAGCCTGTGCGACGGCGTCCACGGCGCGTATCCGACCTCGGCACGGGCGGCGAGCGGCTCGTCCCCGAACGGAGGCGGGTCCTCGTAGGCGAACGCATTGACGAGCTCGTCGACGCGCACGATGTCCTTCGGCGGCCTGCGTCCGGCTTCCTGGATGTACCGCTCGACGAGCGAATACGAGGCCGTGTCCACGTCGAGCGGGAACGTCGTGCGTGCGATGCTCGTCGTGTAGACGAACGGGTTCTCGTCGGCCCGCGGCTTCGATCGTGCGGTCAACCTGCGGGGCTTCGGGATTTGCGAAGGGACCCCGCCGCCTTGAGCCGCCCGCTCCTCCTGGAGCATTCTCAGAGCCTCTCGCCGCGTCGCATCGTCGATCTTCGTGTCGTCCTTCGGGCGCGGGGCCGTCGTCTTTTTCTTGCCGTTCTCCTTCTGCGGCGCATCGAATGGCGTGGCGTCTTTCCTCGCTTGCTCGGTCAAGAGCTCGGCATTGCGGCGCGCGAGCATCACCCCGACCGGAATGGAAATGAGCGCGACGGCCGCCGCTGCGAGCCACGCCGGACGCAGGAGCCGCCTTCGGCGCGGCGCCACCTTGGGCATTTCCGTCTCGCGCGTGGCCTCCTCCAGCATCTTTCGCTGCTCGGCCGGGAGCTCCTTCGGCGCGCGCTCCGCGAGGCCTTCGCGTAGCATCTCCGCCGTCATGCGCAGGGCGTCGATCTCCGCGCGGATCTCCGGATCGCCGTCGAGGGCCGCCTCGATTTCGCGCGACTCTGCCTCGTCGAGCTCGCCGAGCACGTACGAGAGCAGGCGCGGATCGTCTTTCGAGAGCGTCATCGGTTCCTCCGCTCGGCTTCGCGGTCCTTTTTCTCCACCTGCTCGCGCAGCGCGCGCAGCGCCGTATGCAACAAAAAACCCACGTTCGAGACGCTCGTCCCGAGCACCTCGGCGATTTCCTGGTAGCTCAGGTCGCCGCTGAATTTGAGCAGGACCGCCTCGCGTTGTCGCTCCGGCAGGGTATCGAGCGCGCCGAGGACACGGCGCATCGCCTCCCGGCGTTCGAGGGCCTCCGTGGGCCCGGGTTGATTGTCCGGCATGACCTCGTCCACCTCCGCCACGGGCTCGACCTGTCGTTTGTCGCGCCGCACGTCGAGGGCCCGGTTCCGGCAGACCGTGAAGAGCCAGGCCCGGAGGTGCGGCTCCACCGCCGCCCGGTCCTGGTTGCACAAGCGCAGGAACGTGTCCTGCACCACGTCGGCTGCCTGGGCGGATCCCACGATGGCCGAGGCGTAGCGGAGCAAAGGGGCCTCGTAGCGCGAGAGCGCGAGAAGGACCCAGTGGCTCGTCGGTTCGCTCGGCATGGGCGCGAAAGAGCTGTCGTTCGCTCGAAGAACGGGGGGGCGGGAGGTTTCTTAGAGAAAAAAGGAGCGGGGTCGGGTCTTTGTCTCGGGCGGCTTCTCGCGGGGCGCGGATCGAGGTAGGGGGCCGTCATGTCCGACGCCTCCTCGGCCCGCAAGACGCGCTTGGCGCAGGCGGCCTACGTGATCCTGGGCCTCCTCGTGCTGGCCTCCGTCGCGCTCGGCGTGATGATCAAGGTGTACAAGGTCCCGTCCGGGGCGATGATACCCACACTCGTTCCCGGGGACCACGTCTCCGCGACGCGGGGCGGCGAGGTGCATCGCGGCGACGTGATCGTGTTTCCGTTCCCCGAAAACCCGGAGCAGCTCTTCCTGAAGCGGGTGATCGGGATGCCGGGGGACGAGATCCAGTTCGTGGACGGTCGGCCCATCATCAACGGCTTTCGCGTCCCGCAGTGCCGCGTGGGCCGATACGATTGGGAGGGACAGACGCACGAGCTCTTCCTCGAATGGATCGGCGATCACGTGTACGGCGTTTTGCTCGACGGACCGGTCGACGGGGGGTCGTGCGAGAAGGACAGCGATTGCAGCGGGATACAATCGTGCCGGGGCGGGATTTGCGGGATGTTGCAAGGGCCGTGGCGTGTGCCTGCGGGGGAGGTGTTCGTCATCGGCGACAACCGGATGAACAGCCACGACTCGCGGAGCTGGAAGGGCGGAATCGGGAGCGGCATGCCCATTTCCACGGTCATCGGGCGCGCGGGGAGGATCGTGAGCGGCGGTTTTTCCGGCCGCACGGCGGCGTCCGTGGACGGACCGCCCCTCCTGCCGGCCGGCGCGGCGTCGCTCGGGCCTGCGATGGAAACGTGCTTGAAGAAAAAACCGGCCGTGACGACGCCGCCCGCGCGTTAACGCGCGCGCCGCCTTCGCGCCGCGGCGATTCCGGTGCCGACGGCGACCATGGCGAGCCCGAGCCACGGCGCGGCCTGGTCGCCTACGGCAGTGCACGTGCATCCCTTCACCACGACGTCGCCCCCGTCCCCGCCTCCCCCCGCGCCGTCGCCTGCGCCCGCGCCGCTGCCGCCGCTGCCGGAGCCCGCCTGGGCGCCGCCGACGCAGACCTTGATGGATTTGCACGTGCCGGTCGCGCAGGTGCCTGCCGCGTCGCAAGGCTCGACCACGATGGGCTTGAGCGGCGGGAGCGCGGCGTCCGGATCGAGCCAGCCGCCGACGCAGTTGATTTCCTGCATGCAAAACGAGCGATCCGCGCACGTGGCGCCGCCGCTGCAATCGGCGTCCGTCGCACAGTTTCGCGGCTCGCAGTGCGGGCCGCCGTGACACGTTTCGCCGTCGCTGCCGTCGGGGCAATTCGTCGGGGGAGAGTCGACCACGTCGGCGAGGGCGGGCGTCGCGGCGAAGAGCGCAGCGGACGCAAAAAGCAAAGCGAATGAGCGCATGAAGTTTTCCTCCTCCGGCGCCAGGGCGCCGGTCTCGGGATCACAGTACCGCCGCAGCACACTTGGGTCCAAGGGGAACGGCGAGGACGCTTCCCCGCGCGCTTCGAGATGCGGTAGGATCCCGCCATGGACGTCGCCACCCTGATCGCGCGGCAAGATCGCGGCGAGCCGCTCGATTTCCTGTTCTTCTGGGGCCATACGCCGAGCAAAGACGGGACGCTGGGTCCTTTCATCTTGAGCCAATGGTATCCGGCGCCGTTCGTCGTGCGCGGACAGCGGTACACGGCCGCCGAGCATTTCATGATGGCCGAAAAGGCGCGGCTCTTCGGGGACGAGGCGACGCGCGCGAAGATCCTGGCGACGGAGGATCCGGGCAAGGCGAAGGCGCTCGGCCGCGAGGTGCATGATTTCGACGAGGTGCGGTGGCGCGAGCATCGGTTCGGGATCGTGGTGGAGGCGAGCCTCGCGAAGTTCGGCCAGAATGAAGCCCTCGGCGATTGGCTGCGCGGGACGGGATCGAAGATCCTCGTCGAGGCGAGCCCAAAGGACGCGATCTGGGGCATCGGGCTCGCCGCGTCGGATCCGCGTGCGACGGACCCTCGGGCCTGGCGAGGGCTGAATTTGCTAGGGTTTGCGCTCATGGACGCGCGCGAGGGGCTTGCCGGCGCGGCGCGTCCTCGATAGGCTCGGCCCCCGAGGCGACGTGGTCGGCCGATGAGTAGCGACAGCGAGGAGATCGAGCTTCCGGTCAAGGCGGGCGACGTGATCGCCGGGAAATACCGCGTCGATCGCGTGCTCGGCGTGGGCGGCATGGGGGCCGTCGTCGCGGCCGAGCACACGGAGCTCGAGCAGCGGGTGGCGATCAAGTTCATGCTCGAGGCCGCCGCCAAGAACGAGGTCGGCAAGAAGCGCTTTTTGCGCGAGGCCCAGGCCGCGACGAAGCTCCGGAGCGAGCACGTCACGCGCATGCTCGACTTCGGCACGCTCGACGACGGCGTGCCGTACCTCGTGATGGAGCTGCTCGAAGGCAAGGACCTCGACGCGATGATCCGCGCGGTCGGGAAGCTGCCGATCGAGGAGGCGTGCGAGATCCTGCTGCAGACGTGCGAGGCGCTCGCCGAGGCGCACGGGCGCGGCATCGTGCACCGCGACATCAAGCCCGCGAACCTGTTCGTGACGCGGCGGGCCGACGGGAGCCCGGTGGTGAAGGTGCTCGATTTCGGAATCGCGAAGCACGAGGATCCGGCGGCGATCGACGGGACGGCGCTCACGCGCAGCAACGCGCTGCTCGGCTCGCCGATGTACATGTCGCTCGAGCAGTTCCGCGCGGCGCGGGAGGTCGACGCGCGCAGTGACATCTGGTCGCTCGGCGTGGTGCTGTACAAGGCGCTCACCGGGGGGATGCCATTCGTCGCCGATTCGCTCGGCTCGCTCATCATGGTGCTGATGACCGAGGATCCCGAGCCGCCGCAGCGCCACCGCGAGGAGCTGCCCGCCGAGCTCGGGGACGTGGTGCTGCGTTGCCTGCAAAAAGACCCGGCCGATCGATTCCAGAGCGTCGCCGAGCTCGCGGACGCCCTCGCCCCCTTCGTGCCCGAGCGGTCGCGGGCGCTGCTCGATCGCATTCACGTGCACCTCGCCGGGCCGCGGAATGCGGGGAGCTTGCGGCCCGAGGCGCCGATCTCGAAATCCGGCACGACATCGCCCGGCCAAACGACGGGCTCGTCGCTCCGAAAGAAGGAGGCTTCGTCGGGAGGGACGACGGGCGAGCAGGTGTCGGCGCCGACGATGGGGAAGACGGCCTCGGAGTGGTCGCAGACCCAGCCGGGGGCGACGTCGCGATCGGGGAAATGGTTCGTCCTGACGGGCTTGGTCGCTTTGCTCCTGGGAATCGTGGGGACGCGGCTGTTCGGGGGGCGCGAGGAGAAGGCCATGACCGCGGAGCCGCCGCGGCCGCCGGCGATCGAAGCGCCCGCGGCGGTCGTGACCGTGGCGCCCGTGTCGAGCGTGAGCGTGACCGCCGCGCCCGCTCCGACGCCCGAGATGACCGCTGCGCCTCCGAGCACGTCGGCGGCGCCTGCCGCGAGCGTGGCGGCGCCCAAGGTCGCGGCGCCCGGGAAGACCGGCGCGACGAAGCCCGCGGTGACCCAGGCGCCGAGCGCGGCGCCCACGCCCGGCCTCGTTCCCGATTTCGGAGGCCGCAAATGAAGAAACGTGCCGCCGCCGGGTGGCTCCTCGCCGTGGCGCTTGTCGGCGCGGCGGGGCCGGGGTTTGCCCAGCAGGGCGACGTGGCCGCGGCCGAGCACCTCTTCAAGGAGGCGCTCGCGCTCATGGAGAAGGGCGATTACGAGCACGCGTGCCCGCGGCTCGCGGAGAGCCACAAGCTCGATTCGGGGATCGGCACGCTGCTGTACCTGGGGGATTGCCAGGAAAAACTCGGCAAGGTCGCGTCCGCGTGGGCGACGTTTCGCGAGGCCGCCGACGCGGCGCGCCGGGCGGGGCAACCAGAGCGAGAGAAGATCGGGCGGGCGCGGGCGGATGCCCTCGAATCGAAGCTTTCGCGCCTCCGCATCGAGGTGCCGGATTCGGTATCGCGCGAGGGGCTCGTCGTGCGCCGCGACGCGCTGGATGTCGCGTCCGTCCTGTGGAACACGGCCGTACCCATCGATCCGGGGACGTACAAGATCGAGGCGACCGCGCCGGGAAAAACAACGTATTCGGTGTCCGTCGTGATCGAGGCGGGATCGGCGACGACGACCGTGACGTTGCCGCCGCTCGAAGACGCGAAACAAGTCGAGGCGCCGAAGCCCTTGCCCGAGCCCGTGAAGCTGCCTCCGCCTCCGCCGCCCCCGGCGCCTCTGCCGAAGCCGCAAGGAATCGGGGCGCTCGGGATTGCGGGCATCGTGGTGGGCGGGGCGGGTGTTCTCACGATGGGCGCGTCCCTCGGCGTGGGGCTCGCGGCGCGCGCGCGGTTCGACGAGGCGGCGCCGTTTTGCGACGCGACGTATTGTGATCGGGAGGGTGTCGCGATTCGCAAGGACGCGAAGGAGTTCGCGGGCGTGGGGACGACGATTTTCGTGCCCGGCGCGGTCCTCACGGCGGCGGGCGCCGCGCTCCTCGTCGTATCGCTCGCGACGCGGGGGCCGGCGGATGCGGCGCCGAAGCCGCGCGCCGCATTGACGCTCGGGCCCGGGGGGATCTTCGCGCGAGGGAGTTTTTGATGCGCGTTCGTCCTGCCCATCTTGGTGTCGTCCTCGGGGCGCTCGGCTCCGCGGGCGTGACCGGGTGCGCCTCGGTCTTTGGGATCGAGGAGGGTGTGCTCCGCCCGATTGTCGAGGTGTCAGGCTCGATCGGCAAAGATACGACGTGGTATGCGGATCAGACCACGATCCTCACGGGATTCGTGGTGGTCGAAGCGGGCGCGACGCTCACGATCGAGCCGGGAACGAAGATCCTCGCCCAGATGGAGGGCGGGCTCCTCGTGAAGCCGGGCGCCCGGATCGTCGCGCGGGGCACGAAGGTGGCGCCGATTGTCTTCACGAGCGCCGCATCCGAGCGCGCCGAAGGGGATTGGCGGGGCGTCATTCTTTGTGGCCGCGCCCCGATCAACGGCGCTCCCGGCGGCATGCGCCCCATGGATGTTCTTCCGCCCGGCATCCAGGCGACCTGCGGCGGGACGGCCGAGGACGATGACAGCGGCGTGTTCGAATTCGTGCGGATCGAATTCGCGGGCCGGAACAAAGACCTCCCGGGCTCGCCGGGCGGATTTCGCCTGGAGGGCGTCGGCAGCGGCACGGTCGTCGACCACGTGCAGGTGCATCGCACCGAAAGCGACGCGATGGATCTGCGCGGCGGGACGGTGTCCGTGAAGCACATCCTCGTCACGATGTACGAGGACGACGGCTTCGATTGGGCGCTCGGCTGGCGCGGCAAGGGCCAATTCATCGGCGTCGTGATGGGCAACATGCAGGGCGACACGGGCATCCAGGCCGGTCAGGGCACGAGCGACGCCGAGATCGACGGCGCGGGTTCGGCGCCTTCGGATCCCTTGCTTTACAACGTGACGTTGATCGGGATGGAGGACCAGTACGGTCCGAACATCAAGCTGCGGGGCGGGACGCGGGGGCGGATGTTCGACATGCTCGTGGCGCGCGCGGGGACGTCGGGCCTGGGCATCGAAGAGGCGCCGGCGCAGAAGAATGCGAACGAGGGGCTGCTCGACATCCGGCATTCGATTTTCGCGAACGACGACAACTTCGTGGACGAGCCCAATTTCTCGGCGTCGGATTGGGCCATGGATCCGGCGCGGAACAATCGTGATCTCTCGGCGAGCGAGAGTGGTTTGCCGCTGTTCACGAACGGCGCGATCTATCTGTCGCTCGTGACCGGGGCGGAGGCGCTTTCGGGCGCGGTCGCGCCGCCGGACGACGGGTTTTTCGATCCGAGCGCGCTCTTCGTGGGCGCCTGCGGCCCGGTGTGCCCGGATTTCGAGGGGTGGACGGCGTTTCCGGACCGTTGAGATGTGGTAGGGTGCGGGCATGTCGGATCCGGCTCGCACGGCGAAACGTCCGAAGACCTGGGAAGACCTGGCGGAATTGCCCGAGGGGGTCGTCGGGGAGATCGTCGGGGGGGAGATTGTCCTCCTGCCTCGGCCGAGCCCCCGGCATGCGCAGAGCGTGATGGGGCTGAGTGTTCAGGTCGCTGGCCCGTTCGATATGGGCATCAACGGACCAGGCGGCTGGGTGATCCGGTCCGACGTGGACATCCAGTTCGGGGAGGAAATCCGCGTCCCCGATCTCTGCGGCTGGCGCGCGGAGCGTTATCAGGAGCCACAAACCGGACCGTTCGTCGTCATCCCGGACTGGGTTTGCGAGGTCCTCTCACCGAGCACGGCTCGCTCCGACCGGAGGGAGAAGCTCAGGCTGTACGCTCATCACGGCGTCCGCCATTATTGGATCGTCGACACGGAGTCGCAGCTCGTCGAGGTCTACCGGCTGGAGGGCAAGGTATGGGTCGTTGCCGGGAGGTTTGGCGGGGATGAACGCGTCCGCGCCGAACCCTTCGACGCGATCGAGCTCGATCTTTCCCCGCTTTGGAAGGTTCGTTCGCCCGAACCTCCCGCCTCCCCCTGACCCTCACCCCCGCCGATACATCACATCCGTCCGGAGAACGTATTTCGTCCCCTCGAGCACCGGCGCTCCCCGGTGGTACATCGGGTGCGAGAAGATGAGCGCCATCCCGCGCCGCGGCGCCACGCGGAGCTCGTCGTCGTTCACGAACATGAAATCCGTCGTCCCGCCGACGCACGCCTCGTTCAGGTAAAAGATCAACGTCAGCAGGCTCTGCTCCTCGGGCGTCCGCACATACGCGCCGTCCCGGTGCCAGTCGAATTGCTGGCCCGGCGTGTAGCGGTAATACCGGAACCGCTCGTTCAACCCCACGGGGCGATACGCGCCGCGCGGAGACGGCACGTGCGCCGCGATCCGCGGCCAGAGCAGCGCCGCGAGGGCCGGGTCGTCCTCCATGACGCGCCGGTTGTTGCGGATGTCCGGCGCCATCATGAACTTGTTCGGCCCCACCGTGATCGGCGCGTCCGTGAAGCCGTGGGCCTCGGCGCGCCGGATGAGGTCGTCGCACTCGGCGGGGGCGAGGACGTTCGCGAGCGTGAAGAGGTCCCCGTCGTTCGCGAGCAGGCGTTTCTCGATGGCGTTCATGCCGGACACCATGCGGCCGCGCTGGGCGGCAGAACAGGGCAGAACCGGGCAGGAACCGGGCGGGCCGGGCGGTGGACAGGAGCGCCGCGCGGAAGGATGATGCACGACGCCCATGGCGCAGCGGTTCCATCACGAGGCCTTGCTGCGGGCGCGCCTCGAGCTCGAGCTGACCCAGGAGGAGCTCGCGGCCTCGGTCGGCGTGGACGTGCGCACGTATCGCCGGTACGAATCCGGCGAGGTGAACGAAGGCGGCTTCTCGGTCCGGCAGCCCGCCCGGCGAAAGCTCCTCGAAAGGCTCTCCGCCGAGCTCGGGATCGCCGCGGCCGATCTCGTGGTCGAGGCCGATCCCACGCCCGCTCCGGCGCTCCACGCGCCCGCGCCGAGGCTCTTTTCGCCCGAGCATGTGCATACGCTCCAGCGCGCGCCGCATTTCGTGGGGCGCGAGGACATCCTGGAGGAGCTTTGGGCGTGGGCGTCGGCGCCCGAGAAAGGCAAGGGGCCGGGCGTGGTCGCGCTCGTGGGCGTGGGCGGCGCGGGAAAAACGGCCATCGCCGAGCGGCTCGTCACGCGCATCGGGGATACGCCGCGGCGCGGCGGGCTCTTCGTGTGGAGCTTTTACGACGACGAACGAACCGAGGCATTTTTGGCCCATGCCGTGCGGTATTTCGCAGGGGCGGAGCTGCAGGCGGGGGAGCGGCTGGAGGCGCTCTTGCTTGCGCTCGGGAGCGGGGCGCCGCACCTCGTCGTGCTCGATGGGCTGGAGACCGTGCAGGCCGCGGGCGGGGCCTCACGCGCGCACGGCGAGCTCGAAGATCCGCTGCTCCGGCGGCTGCTCGTGGCGCTCGCGCGGGGGCTCGGGGCGGCGCGCGCGCTCGTCACGTCGAGGTTTTTGCTGGGGGATCTCGCGCCCTGGGGGGACGCGGGCGCGCGCACCGTGAAGCTCGGGCCGCTCTCGCCGATCGACGCCGAGCGGTTGCTCCGGTCGTGGGGCGCGGACGGGGATGGCGAGGCGCTCGCGCGGGTCGTTCATGCCTCGGGCGGGCATGCGCTCTCGCTCGCGGTCGCGGGCTCGTATGCGGGGGCGTTCCTCGGCGGCGATTTGCGTCCGCTCGATCCGCTCGATCTCGCCGAGGCCGCGCGCGACGATCCGCTGGCCCGGCGCCTCGCGCGGGTCCTCTCGGCGTACGCGGCCGCCTTGCCCGACGCCGAGCGAGACCTCCTCGCGCGCCTCTCCGTGCTCTCGGCCGGCGCCGACGAGGACGCGTTGCTCGCGCTCGCTTCCGCTTCCCCGCGCGTCGCGGGCGCGCTCGCCGGGGCCTCCGCGGAGGGCGTTCGCCGCGCGCTCGCTCGCCTCGAACGGCTCGGGCTCGTGTTCCGCGCCGGAGGCGAGCCGCCGCGGTGGTCGTCGCACCCGTTTGTCCGGGACCATTTCCGCTCGTTGCTGCCGGTCTCGCCCTCGGCCGTGCAGGCGGCGATGACCGCGCCTCCCGAGGGCACGTTGATCTTCGCGCCGCGGCAAAAACCCCGGGACCGCGGCCGCCTCGACGCCGTCGAGGAGGTGATCCGGGCGTTGCTCGACGCGGGCCAGCCGACCGAAGCCTATCGGGTGTATTCACAAACCCTGGGCGGTTTTTCACACCTCGGGCTTGTCCTCGGTGAAATGAGCCGCGGGGCTCGGATTTTACGATTGTTTGGCGAAACAACCGATCCGGCCGCGCCCGCCGCGTCGCTCGCGCTTGGCTTTCGCCTCGCCTTGCTCTACGAGCGTGGGCTTTATGCAGGGGCGCTCGGGGACCTCGCGTTTGCCCGGCGCTCCTACGAGGCGCACAACACGCTGGTCGAAGGGACACCCGAGGTGACGCATCTCGTTACAGGATTGCGCACCTTGGCGTACACCGAGCGGCTCGCGGGGGCGCTTTCGGCGGCGCGGGCGCACGTGTCGCAGTCGCTCGTGATGGCGGAGTCGGCCGGGCTCGGCACGCACATCGCCCGGGGAATCGCGCTCTTCTCGTCGATCGCGCACGACCTCGGGGACATCGATGCCGCGCGCGCGGGGTTTTCGCGGCTCGCGGCGATGGGGGACGCGCGGTTCGCGCGGCGCGGGTTATGGGAGGCGGAGCATTGGCTCGCGCTCGGGCAGCGCGAGGAGGCCGTGGAGATGACCGAGGCGAACGTGGCCGCCTGCGAGCGTCTTGGCTGGGCCGGGCACGCGGCGCAGGGGCAGGTGCTGCTCGGGCTCGCGGTGGTGGAGGAAGATCCGGCGGAGGCGGAGCGACGTCTCCACGCGGCGCGGGCGTGGGTCGTTGTGTCCGGGGAAGTGGAAATGGCGGCGCGCGTGCACGAGCTGACGGCGCGGATCGCGCTTTCACGGGGGGCGTTTTTCGAGGCCGCGCGGGAGGCGCTCGCGGGCGAGCAGCTCGCGGAGGCGTGTGGGCTCGGTCTATTTCGGACGCGGCTCTTCGCGCTCGGGCTCGAAATCGCGCACGCGCGGGGCGACGAGGCGGCGATGGGGCGGGCCAAGGACGTGCAGCGCCAAGTCCTTGGCGAAGATGCCTGGGGGTGCGCAGACGTGTTGCATTGGGCCGGGCTCTGTCATTCGAGCGTGGGCGAAGCGGAGCTTGGGAAACGGTACCTCGAAGCGGCGCTCGTTTTGCGGGAGCGGATCGGCCATCCCGGGCGCGAGGCGACGCGCGAGGAGGTGTGCCGGCGCTAACCTTATGTCGACTACGGAGGCAATCGATTTCGTTTCATCGCGTGCCAGGATTCACAAGCATCCAGAAAGGCCACTATCCTTGTAAGGCCCCCGGATTGTCGACGAGTTCTCGTAACGAGCGGCGTCCCCACGCCGAGCCTCGGGGACACGACGATCGCGCCCCGGCGCGGCGTCGACCCGGAGATCCCACGAAACGCCTCGAGCGCCGTCACAAACCGAAAAACCCTGCGGGGCACCCCAGATCCTTGCTCCCCCGACGGAGGAACCATGAGACGTCTCGCTTTCGCGGCGCTGTTTACTTCCATCCTCGCCGCACCGGCCCTCGCTTCCGCGACCCCTTCCAGCGCATCGCGCCCCTACAGCCTGCAGTACGCCACCACGCCCTATCAGGTCTCGATGGATCCGAACGGGCTCGCGCAGGCGTCAGCGCACGTACAGAACGCCGTGAACGCCGGCGGCATCGACGGGGCCGTGTTGCTCGTCGCGCGCCACGGCAAGGTCGTGCTCCACAAGGCGTACGGCCGCCGGGATGGAAACTTCGCCGGTCCTTCCTGGCAAAACCCCTCGATGCCGAAAGACGGCATCTTCGACCTGCAATCGATCACCAAGATCTTCACGGCGTTCGTGGCGATCGATCTGCACGACCAAGGGCTTCTCGACCTCTCGGCGCCGGTCGCGGCGTACCTGCCGGAGTTCGCCACGCCGGAGAAGTCGGGCGTGCTCGTGGCCGACCTCGTCCGCTTCACGTCGGGCCACTCGATCGACGCCGCCGCGTCGCTCGTCGGCGACCCGGATCCGTGGAGCACGATGATCGCCGAGAGCCTCGCCTACACGCCGGGCACGGCGGTGTTCTACAGCGACATCGCGTATCGCCTGCTCGGCCGCGTCGCCGAGGCGGCGGGCGGCGCGCCGCTCGACGTGCTCGCGAAGAACCGGATCATGAGCCCGCTCGGCATGAAGGACACGGCGTGGAGGCCGCTTGTGACCATGTCGTCGAAGTCGAGCCGCTTCGTCGGCACGGGCTACTCGACGGTGCGCGAGCCGGACGGCTCGCCGCGGTACATGCGCGGCGAGGTGGCCGACGATCAGGACTACTGGATCGAGTCGCAAGGGCACGGCATCACCGGCTGCGACGGGACCTTCTCGACGGCGTGGGACCTGGCGCTGCTCGGGCAGATGTTCCTGAACCGCGGCGCGCGTGTCATCGGCAATCCGAGCTGGGGTTACTGCACGCCCTGGATGTGGTCGTGCGGCATCGACTTGCTCGCGGCGCCGGTGCTCGTCGAGGAGATGATGGAGGTGCAGTCGAAGGACGCCTCGGGCACGCCGCTCGGCATCCACGGCGCGACGCCGAGCTGGCTCGACGACCTGCTCTTCGCGAACAAGGGATACGGCTGGGAGCTCGCGGACGCCTCGCCGGGGGCGCACGTCGTGACGGGCCTCCACGCGTCGCCGTACGCGGTCTCGAAGATCGGCGGCTCCGGCACGTTCCTCACGGTCGATCCGGATCCCTCGCGGGACCTCGTCATCGTCCTCTTGACGAACCACGGTTTGCCGCCGTTCGTCGGGCCCGACGGCATTCAGGTCGACGGAAACGGGAACCTGCTCTGGCCGGGGTACGAGAACATGCTCGGCGCGATCCAGCCGCACGTGCTGAACGACCTCGTGCAGCTCTCGATCACGGGGCCGTGATCCCAAGCCCGAGGGGCGCGCGTCGTGAGGTCGGCGCGCGTCCCTTTTTCTTCGGTGTTTTAATCCCATAACCTGTGGTCAAGACCACCGGCGCGCCCAGGTTCGGGGGCGGGACGCGGGTGCGGGGTGCGACGCTCTCGACGCCGCGGCGGCGCTGGGCCAGAAGGGCTCGGATGCAGGCGACGCGTCCGGGGATCCCCTCCCGGCTCCTCGATCCGGCCTTCGTACGTGAGCTCGAGGTGCTCAGGCGCCGGCTCGAAATCCGCGCGCGTTCGGGCGCCTCCGGCGAACACGTCGCGCGGCGGCGCGGCGGCGCGGCGGAGTTCCAGGAGCACAGGCCCTACAGCCCCGGCGACGACCTGCGCCGCATCGACTGGGCCGCCTACGCGCGCACCGACGAGCCCGTGCTGAAGCTCTTCCGCGCCGAGGAAGACGTGATCGTGCGGCTCCTCGTGGACACGTCCGCGTCCCTGGATTTCGGCGAGCCGCCGAAGTTCGAGTCCGCATGCCGCATCGCCGCGGCCTTCGGCTACATGGCGCTCGCGGCCTCGGAGCGAGCGCAGGTGATCTCGGCCGGGGAGGGGATCCAGCGCGAGGAGACGCCGGTGCGGGGCCGGAGTGGGCTGCCCGCGCTTTTGCGAGCGCTCGGAGGGATCACGCCGGGCGGCGGGACGGATCTCGCGCGGGCCGTCGATCGGCTGATACAAAAGAACAAGCGTGCAGGGATGCTCCTCGTCGTCTCCGATTTCCTCGACGGCGGGCCGCTCGGCCCCGCGCTCTCCCGCGCGGCCGCGGCCGGGCACGATCTCGTGCTCGTGCAGGTCGTCGCGCCCGAGGAGATCGAGCCTGCGTACGAGGGCGACTGGGCGCTCGAGGACGCCGAGACCGGCGCGGTCGTCGAGGTGACCATGGATGCCGCGTCGATCGAGGCGTACGTGCTCCGGTTCGCGGGCCTCTGCGAGGAGCTGCGGCAGATGGCGAAGCGGCTCGGCGCGACGTACGTGCGGGTTCGCACGGACGAACCCTTGGAGAGCGCGATCCGGCGGATCGTCGCGAGGAGCATCGACTGAATGTCCTCGCCGCTCGATCTGCTCGCGCCGAAGGGACTCGCGCTCCTCGGGCTGCTCGGTCCGCTGGTGCTGCTCTACATCCTCAAAGTGCGGCGGAAGCGAAAGCGCGTCGCGTCGACGTGGCTGTGGGCCTCGGCGAAGCGGGATTTGATTGCGCGTTCGCCGTTCCAGAAGCTCATCGCGCAGGTGCCGCTGATCTTGCAGGCGCTGGCGCTGCTCCTGCTCGCGTTCGCGCTCGCGCGGCCGGCGACGCGGGGGAGGGCGATCACAGGTGATCACCTCGCGATCATCGTGGACGCGAGCGCGTCGATGTCGGCGCAGAGCGTGGCCGGCGCGGAGACGAAGACGCGGATGGAGCTCGCGCGCAAGGTCGCCGAAGACATCCTGTCGTCGCTTGGTCCGGGCAGCGACGCGCTCCTGCTCGAAGCGGGGCGCGACGCGCGCGTGGTGGCGCCGCTCGATCGTGACGCGGTCCGGCTGAAGGCCGCGTTGAAGACGCTGCGCGTGCACGACGTGGAGGGCGACCTCGGCGCGGCCGTGGCGCTCGCCGTGGATCGGCTGCGGCAGCTCGGCGGATCACGGCGGATCGTGGTGATCACGGACGGAAACCTCGCCGCGCCGGCGGCGCTCTCGGGTGCGTCGCTGCCGATCGAGGTGATCACGGTGGGCACGCCGGTGGACAACGCGGCCATCGTGCGCGTCGACGTGCGGTCGGGGATCGAGCCGACGCTGAAGCGCGAGCAGGTGCAGGCGTTCCTCGTAATCGCGAACTTCGGCAAGGCGCCACGCGAGCTCTACGTGACGATGCGCGAGGACAACGCGTCGGACGTGCTCGCGTCGCGGAAGGTCCTGGTCGCGCCGGGTGAACGTCAGGCCGTGGTGCTCGACTTCCTGCCAGCGCCCGGCGACTACCGGCGCGGGCTCATCTTCGACATCGCGCCGCACGACGCGATGGAGGTCGACGACGCGGCCTTCGCGCGTGTGCCGGCCGGGGACAAACTCCCCGTGGCGTATGCGGCGCCCGATCCGCAGAAGACGTCGCCTTGGATTGAGCGAGCGATCGTGAGTGATCCGGCGACGACGCTGAAGACGCTCTCGGTGGCGGAGCTCGCGCAGGCGGCCGCCGTCGAGATGGATGCGTTTGTCGTGGTGGAGGGCGCGTGTCCGGACTTCGTGCCGGGCGGCGATCTCCTGATCGTCGCGCCCCCCGCGGGTCGATGCTTCGGCACCGTGGTCGGCAGGACGCTCGAAGCTCCGTCGATCACGTCGTGGGAGACGGGCGACGCGCGCATGCGGTTCCTCTCGCTCGACGGCGTGTCGATCTCGCGCGCGATGGCGCTCAAGCCCGAGGGACCCACGCAGGAGCTCATCCGCACGCAGGACGGCACGATCGCCACCGACATCTCCACGCCGACGCGCACGGGCACGTTGCTCGGCTTCGACGTCGGCGACAGCGACTGGCCGCTCAAGGCGAGCTTCGTGCTCTTCATGCGCAACCTCCTCGAGCAGGCGCGTATCCATCGCGCGCACGGCATCACGGGGCCCGCGCGCGCCGGCGAGCCGCTTCGCTTGCGCTTGCCCGCGTCGGCGAAGGACGTCGAGGTGAAAGGTCCGACCGGCGATCGGCTCGACGTGTCGTTGCGGAGCGGGCTCGCGGTCGTGCCGGAGATCTCGAAGGTCGGCCTCTATCAGCTCTCGTGGCAAGGCCCCGAGGGCGGCGCGCTCGTGGCCCCGGCGAACTTGACGAGCGCGGCCGAGAGTGACCTTGGCAGCGTCATGGCCCCGGCCGGAGCGGGCAAGGACGAGATCAAGGTGACGGCCGCGGGCGTCGAGCCCGACGCGCACAACGAGTGGAGCTGGGTGCTCGCGCTCGTGGCGCTCGGCTTCGTGGTCTTCGACATCTGGTACCTGACGCGCAAGCCCCGCCTCGCGCCTGCCGCGGCGCCCACCGCGCCCAAGCGCCCACCGGCGCCGGAGAGGAGGGCCGCAGCGTGATCCCGAGTCATCTGCGCCCGTACGTGCCCTTCGTGGTCGTTGGCCTCGGCTTGCTCGTGTTCGTCCTGCTCGCGCGCTGGGTGATCCGCGAGGCAGGCCTCACGAAACGCAAGATCTTGCTCGCGGGGATGATCACGGGCGCGCTGCCAGCGCTTTACGTGGGCCTCGTCTGGACGGGCCTCGTCCCCGGCGGCTACCTGCGCCTCGCGCGGCCGCAGATCACGTTGCTCGTGCTCGCGTCGACGATGTTCGTCGCGTACCGCATGGCGACGGGCTGGGCGAACCAGGGACCGTTCCGCACGCGGCTCGGTGATCTCCTCGCCCAGCTCGCCACGCTCATCGCGGCCATGGCAGCGGCCGGCCCCGAGCTCGGTCGGCCGCTCGATCGGCTCACCGTGCTCGTCGCGATCGATCGCAGCCGCTCGATCGATCTCGTGCCGAGCGCCGAGCAGCGCATCAAGCAGGAGCTCACGGTGGCCGAGATCGGCATGCGCGAGGAGGATCGGATCGGCACGATCATCTTCGGCGCAGATGCGGCGACGGAGGACCCGCCGCGGCCGAAGTCGGATCTGCCCGCGCCGCAACGTGTCTCCATCGGGCGCGACGGGACCGATCTCGGCGCGGCGATCCGGCGCGCGCTGGCCGAGGTGCCCGCCGACAGCGCCGCGCGTATCGTGGTGCTCTCGGACGGCGTGGCGACGCGCGGCGACACGATGGCCGCGGCCGCGGCTGCCGTCGCGGCGGAGATCCCGGTCGACGTGGTCCCGCTCGAACAACGCTCGATCCCGGACATCCGGGTCGTCGCGCTCCGAGCGCCGACGCGCGCGGACGAGGGCGAGCCCATCGATCTGCGCCTCGTGACCTCGTCGCCGAGCCCGGCCGCGATCCAGATCCGGCTGCGTCGCGACGGAGAGCTCATCGCCGAGTCGGGCGCGAAGATCGCCGCGGGCGAGGACGTCCTGCGCATCCGCGAGAAGGCGCCCGGACCCGGGTTTCACCGCTACGACGTGGAGATCACCGCGGCCGACCCGGCGCTCGATCAGTCGCCCGAGGACAACGCGGGCAGCGCCTTCATGCGCGTGCGTGGCCAGGCTTCGGCGCTCGTGCTCGACGGGGACGCGGGCAAGACGGCGTTCGTCGCGCGTGCCCTGCGGGCCGCGGCGTTCCAGGTGGACGAGGGCTCGACGAGCAGCGTGCCTGCGGACCTCGCGGGGCTCGTCGGCTACGACCTCGTCGTGATGGGCGACGTGCGCGCCTCGGATCTGTCGCCCGGCCAGATCGACGCGCTCGCGAGCTACGTGCGCGACCTCGGCGGCGGCCTGCTCCTCATGGGCGGTGATCGCAGCATGGGTCCGGGCGGATACGCGCGCACGCCGCTCGAAGAGGTCTCCCCCGTTTCATTCGACCTCAAACAAGAACGACGCCGCGCGAGCCTCGCCGAGGTGATCGGGATCGACATCTCGGGCTCGATGGCGGCCACGGCCGGCGCGCACACGAAGCTCGAGCTCGCGAACGAGGCGGCCGCCCGCAGCGCCGCGCTGCTCGGCAGCGGCGACCGGCTCGGCGTGCTCCACGTGGACACGGCCGTCAACTGGAGCGTCCCGCTCGGCCCAGTGAG
This sequence comes from Polyangium sorediatum, assembly GCF_029946465.1. NCBI lineage: Bacteria > Pseudomonadati > Myxococcota > Polyangiales > Polyangiaceae > Polyangium > Polyangium sorediatum. The sequence goes on along the minus strand of NZ_JARZHI010000069.1, from coordinate 8,586 downwards.
CGACAAGGCCGCGATCGACAAAGCAATCCGCGGCGTGGGTCCGGGCGGCGGCGGCATCCTCGTCGACATCACGCTCGAAGCCGCGTACGCCGCGCTCGCGAAGGAGAAGGTCAACCTCAAGCACGTGCTGCTCTTCGCCGACGGCTCCGACGCCGAGCAGATGGGCCCGTGCCGCACGATGGTCTCCGACGCGTTGCGCGCCGGCATCACGACGAGCGTGGTCGCGCTTGGCAACGGCGGCGACGTGCCCGAGCTGGAGACGCTCTCGCGCCTCGGCAGCGGCCGCTTCTACCTCATCGAGGACGCGAACCGCCTGCCCGCGGTCTTCACGCAGGAGACGATCCTCGCCGCGCGCTCGTCGATCGTCGAGAAAGAGTTCCGCGTCTCGCGCAGCGCGCCTTCACCCATCCTTTCGGGCGTTTCCCTCGACGAGGCCCCCTCGCTCGACGGGTACGTCGTGGCGATCCCGAAAGGTCGCGCGAGCGTACTCATGACCGGGCCCGAGGGTGATCCGATCCTCGCCGTGTGGTCGGCGGGCGTCGGTCGATCGGGCGCGTTCACGAGTGACCTCAAGGATCGCTGGGGCCGCCGCTGGACCACGTGGCCCGGCGCGGCGCGGCTCGTCGGCCAGCTCGCGCGCGACCTCACGCGCAAGGGCGAGGACGGCCGCGTGCGTGTCGAGGCCGACGCCTCGGGCGGCGAGCTCCACGTGCGCGCCACGGTCGTCGGCGACGACGGCCGCGCGCAGTCGTTCCGCCGTTTGATGGTGCGCGTCGCCGGGCCCGACGGGTTCGTCCGCGAGACCGCGCTCGAAGCCACCGGCGCCGGCGCGTATGCCGCCTCGATCCCGCTCTCGCGCCCCGGTACGTACATCGCGATCGCCAAGGACGAGCAGTCGGGCGACGTCGTCGGCACGGCGGGCGCGGCGCTCACAGCCGGCGAGGAGCTCCGGCCCACGGGCTCCGACGCTGCGCTGCTCGGCCGCATCGCGGACCTCACGGGCGGCAAGCGGCGTGACACGCTCGCCGGCATCTTCGGCGACCGCGCCGCGCGGCGTTTCTCTTACCAGGACATCACGCCCATCTTGATCGCGATGGCCGGCTTCGCGCTCCTCCTCGCGGTCGCGGCGCGCCGCTTCGCCTTGCCGGAGCCCGTCCTCGCGTGGGCCGCGCGTACGCGCGCCGCGCTGCAACCGAAGCCCGCCGAGGCCCACGCGCGCCCCGATGCGCGCTCGCCCGATGCTGTCGTCGGCGCGCTCCTCCAGGCGAAAGAGCGCGCCGCCCGCGATCGCGCCGCTCGCGAGGCCCCGCTCCCCGCGGCCTCGGCCGCTGCCCTCGCGCAGCCCTCCGCGCCGGCCCCGCATGCGCCTCCACCGGCTGCTGCGAGGCCGCACGTCTCGGCCCCGACCGCGGCCCCGCATTCGCCCATCGGCGCCGCGCCGCCTGCGGGACCGCCGCAGCCCCGCCCGCTCACGGCGGCCGAGATCCTCCTCGCGCGCCGCAAAGGCCAGCCGCGATCCTGATCGTCGCGACGAATGCTCGTCCCTGAAAAACGCGCGCTACCGAACGACGCGATACCCCTGCGTCCAGGCCATCTTCCCGTTCGGCAACGAGACGCGCGCGCGCACCCAGGTCTCGCCGCCGTGGAGCTCGTACGAGGCGTCGCCCTCGGCGCCTCGTTCCACCTTCGCGAGCTCTTTCCCACCGTCGCCGATGAACACGACGACCGCGCCTTCTTCTTTCGGCCACACGCTCAGCTTGTTCTCGGTCACGCGGATCCGCGTGAGCGTCACGCCCGACGACGCGTAGAGCCGACCCTTCGCGAGCCCCTCGCAGATGAGCCCTCGTTCGGGCTTCTCCGCGAACACCTGCACCCAGCCTTTCCCAGGCCGCGCCGGCTTGATGTTTGGCTTCGTCAAACCGAGGTGATGCGCGTCGTCGACCGCCACGCCCGCGATCGTCCACCCCTCGTCGAGCAGCGTGTTCCACACGGCCTCGTGGGACGGCCGCTCCGCGTTGCCCTCCGTGTTCACGTACGGGTGGCCGCTCCAGATCTCGAGCAGCTCCGCGCCGCGCGTGACGCGCACGTCGTCCAGCGTGAGCGCCCAGTCGAAGTTCGGGTGGTTCACGAGCGCGACGCCCTTCTGGTCGTGCACCTTGGTGAGCCCGTGCAGCAGCGCCTCGCGCTTCGTGTTGAACCGGCCGCCGCCGATCGTCTTTTTCGTGCAGAGGCCGTTCACGTGGACGGGTTTGCCCTCGGCCATCATCGTGATCTCTTCGCCCCCGATGATCACGAACCCCTTCTTTTCGAGCGCCGCGAACGTCTCGGGGCTGACGCGGTTGTCGTGATCGGTGAGCGCGAGGAACGCGTAGCCGTGGCTGCGGTACCAGGTGTAGACGTCTTTCGGCGGACGATCGCCGTCGCTCCACTGGCTGTGCGTGTGGAGGTTGCCGCGCTGGAACGTCGAGACGTCGAGCGTCTCGGCGAAGTGCGGCGGGCCGAGCTTGGGCGGCTCGATCTTGATGTTGATCGACAAGGGCGCCGCGAGGGCGGCGCGCACGGGAGGTACACGCGTGAACGTGATGGCTGCCACGCCGCCGATCACGGCGACCCCCACGCCGAGCGCGATCCAGCGCAATATGCCCGTCTTCGATCGCATCGGCCTTTCCCTGCCCGCGAGGATAGCTCCATCCGCCGCGAGGGCGGAAGCTCCCCCGCGGCGCGCCCGTTCAGTCGAGGACGAGCCTGACTTTCACGGCGACGTCGATCCCGTCCGTCGGCCACGCCAGGAAGTTCGGGTTCGTACGGCCGCTCCACTCGACACGGACCTTCTTGCCGTCTTCGAAGAAAGGACGAATGTCGCCGTCGTGGAGCACGTCGAGGATCACGTCGGACTCTTTCGGGGGCATCTCCGACTTCGAGACGAGCGGCGTGCGCCCCGTCGAGGTCACGGCTTCGCCGAGGATCTCGTCGACGAACGTGACGTCCTCCGCGGGCGGCGCCACGGAGATCCGCACGAACCCGAGCCTGGCCGCGCCGTACGAGTTGACGTCGCTCTCCAGCGTGACCTCGTTCCACCAGAAGAAGCTCCCGTCGACCTTGGGGGTCACGGTGAATTCAGCGTCCACGTCGTACTCGCTCACGACGGACGAACACCCGAACGTGCCCATGGCCATCGCGGCTCCGACGAGGAGAGCCCATCGCGCCCCGCGCCTCTCGCCGCCGCCCACCCTTTGCTCCGCGCCTGATTCGATGAAGCCATTCATTCTGAAATCGTAGCACGCCCGGGGCCTGGATCCCGCCGCGTGGTGCGCGCACCCAAGGGCGCACGAAACCGCGCGTCCAAGGGACACCCTCGGCCGGGCAGCGCCTGAGGCGCCGCGGCGTTGGGGCATTCAGACCGAAGGAGTCGTCGCGCATGGCCACGATGCAGGAGGGCGCCCTCCTCTTTTCGTTGAAGTACCTCGCGCGCCTGGAAGAGGCGCGCGTTCGTCCGGAGAACGAGGCCGCGGGGCGGCTCGAACACGAAGAGGTCGAGCGCCACGCGCGCGAGGCCTCCTCGATGCACGCCCGGATCGAGGCCGAGCGGCGCGCGCGAATGGACGCCGAGCGCCGCGCCGAGGAAGCGCGCATCGAGGCGATCCGCGTCACCGCCGTCGAGCGTGCGCGCGCAGAGGCCGAAGCGAATGCGCGCCTCGAGGTGATGCGGATCGTCGAGGCGCACGAGCGCGCCCTCGCCGTATTGAAGGAGGACAAACAGAACCAGCGCCTCGGCCGCGCCGTGCGCCTCGGCGCCCTCGGATCCATGCTCCTCTTTGCCGCGGCCTTCGGCTTCTATTTCGGCAAGATCAAGCCCGACGGCGAGGCCCAGCTCCGCGCCCAGCAGGCCGCCATCGTCGCGGCCGACGAGGAGGCGTCGCGGCTCCGCAAGAAGCTCGCCGAGCGCGACGCGCGCATCAAGGAGGCCGAGCGCGTGCTCGGCGCGCTCGCCCGGCCGGCGCGTTAGCTAGATCGAATAGTCCTGCACGAAGAGCTTCGCGTCGCGCAGGTTCACGAACACCTCTTCCCCCTCCGCGAGCCCGAGCTCGGCGACGCGATCTTTCGTGAGCTCCACCGTCAGCGGTTGATCGTCGTCCAGCGTGAGCTCGATCCGCACCATCCAGCCGACCCGCACGAGGCGCTCCACCCGCGCGGTCGCCACCTCCACGCTGCTTCGTTTTTCCACGCGGCTCGTCACGCCCACGAGCTCGACGTCGTGCGGCCGGACGAACGCGCGTACGCTCGTCCCATCCCCCGCGCCCGGCGGCGCGTGCACCGCGAGGCTCCCGAGCGCCGCGCGCCCGCCGCGCACCTCGCCTTCGAGCTCGTTGATCGAGCCCACGAACCCCGCGACGAACGCCGTCGCCGGGCGATCGTAGATCTCCTCGGGCGTGCCGATCTGCTCCACCTTGCCGCGGTTCATCACGATGACGCGATCGGCCACGCTGAGCGCCTCTTCCTGATCGTGTGTGACGAACACCGTGGTGATCGCGCGCTCCTCGTGGAGGCGGCGGAGCCATTCACGGAGCTCCAGCCGGACCTTCGCGTCGAGCGCGCCGAAGGGCTCGTCGAGCAGGAGCACGCTCGGCCCGGGCGCGAGCGCGCGGGCGAGCGCGACGCGTTGCCGTTGCCCGCCCGAGAGCTCGTGCGGGTACCTCCCGCCAAGCTCCGCGAGCCGCACCAGCGCGAGCAGCTCGCTCACCACGTGATCGCTCTCCGTCCGCGATTTGCCTCGGATCTCCAGGCCAAATCCGACGTTTTCGCGCACCGTCATGTGCCGGAACAGGGCGTAACTCTGGAACACGAACCCGATGTTCCGCTCCTGCACGCGCACGTCCGTCACGTCCACGCCGCGGAGCAGCACGCGCCCTTCATCGGGCGATTCGAGCCCCGCCAGGATCCGCAGCACCGTCGTCTTGCCGCCGCCGCTCGGGCCGAGCAGCGCCACGAGCTCGCCCGATCCGATCTCGAACGACACGGCGTCGACCGCCCGTCCGCTCCCGCCGGCAAAACGCTTCACGAGATCACGCGCCACGATACCCACGAGCGCCTACCCTCCCGGCTCCGCGCGTGCGCCGCGCTTCCGTCGCATGAGGTCGAGCAACAAGAGAAGCCCGATCGACGCGAGCGCGAGCACCGTCGCCACCACATACGCGCCGCGGTCGTCCCGATCTTCGAGCGCCCGGTACACGAAGACCGTCGCCGTCTCCGTCTTCCCCGCGATCCCGCCCGAGACCAGGAGCACCGCGCCGAACTCGCCGATCGCCCGCGCCATCGTCAGCGTCGTGCCGTACGCGAGCCCCCAGCGAATCCCCGGCAGCGTGACACGAAAGAACGTCACGAACGGCGACGCCCCGAGCGTGTACGCCGCGAGCTCCTGATCCGTGCCCATCTCCTCGAGCACCGGCCCGACCTCGCGCACCACGAACGGGAGCGTCACGAACGCCGTCGCCATCGCCATCGCCGGCCAGGCGAACGCGACCTCCCAGCCGAGCGCGTCCGTGATCGGCCGGAGCAGCCCACCCTTGCCGAAGAGCGAGAGGAGCACGACGCCCACTGCGACCGGTGAGAGCGCGAACGGCACGTCGACGAGCGCGTGGAGGACACGCTTTCCCACGAAGCGATCCCGCACAAGGACAAAGGCGAGCGCCGTGCCGAGCGTGCCGTTCACCACGACCGCGAAGGCCGTGAGCTTGGCCGTCATCCCGAGCGCGGCGAGCACGTCGGGCCGCGCGAGCACCTCGACGAAAGGCCGAAGCCCGCCGCCGAGCGCGCCGCGCAGGAGCGAGAAGGCCGGCAGGAGCACGAGGACGCCCACGTAAAGCATGGCCACCCCGATCAGGACGACGCGCACGCGGCCCTGTCCGCCGCCCGCTCGCTCAGCCATGGGCCCCCCGCTGCCGCGCTGAGACGACGAGCACCACGCAGAACGAGATCGTCACGAGCACGAGGGACATCGCGCTCGCCGCGTGCACGTCGCCCGACTCCACCTCCCCGAACACGTGTACGGCCGCGGTCAACGTCCGCCGCGGGATGTTGCCGGCCACCACGACCACCGAGCCGAACTCGCCGAGGGCCCGCGCGAAGCTCTGCAGCGCGCCCGAGACGATGGCCGGCGCGATCGCGGGGAGCGTCACCCGCCGGAACGTCGTCCACTCGCTCGCGCCGAGCGTGTAGGCGGCCTCCTCGTCGGCCCTATCGAGCTCGTGCAGCACGGGCTGGACCGTGCGCACGACGAGCGGAAGCGTCACGAAGAGCAGCGCCAGGATGATCGCCGGCGGGGCGTACACGACCCGCACGCCGGCTGCCTCGAAGAGCTGCCCGAGCGCGGCGCGGGGCCCGAGGAGCGTGACGATCATCATCCCCGTCACGAGCGTGGGGATGGCGAAGGGCAGGTCGATGAGGACGTCGAGCAGCTTGCGCCCGGGGAAGCGGTAGCGGACGAGCACGTAGGCGATGAGCGTGCCCATCACCGCGTTCACGGCGGCCATCACGAGCGCCGTTTCCAGCGTCAGGAAAACGGCCCCGCGCGCGACCGGGTGGACGAGGGCCCGCCCGAGCTCGGCGAGGCCCTTCGAGAGCCCCTCTCGCGCGAGCGTGGCCACGGGCAGCGCCACCATGACCAGGAGGTAGGTCGCCGCCGCCCCACGCAGGCCGAGCTTGCCAAGGGGCTGTCCTCGCGCCCTCGATCGGCCCGTCGGCCGCGCCTCGGAAAGCTCCACCGTCGTGCTCAAGCGAGCGAGAGGATGGCCCGCCGTGGAGCTCGTCCGCAATGATGATGTGAAAGTTGCATCGGAAAGATGCGACAATGTCCGTGACGCCCATGGAAGCGGGGATGCGTCCGCCGGTCCGAGCTGCCCGTGTTCCTGCGGACAGCTTGCAAATCTGCCCGTGATCTGCCGTCGATCCGTGGGGGAGGTCTCCAGGGTTGCGGCGGCTCGGCGATTCTGGTAACCACCTCGAACGTGATCGGCGCGATGCGTGGGAACCCACACGACATTTCATCGCGATCTACCGATCGCCCTTGCCCAGGCCGAGGGACACATGGCCCCGACGTCGGGCGTTCGAGCGCGACGTTTCACGGCTTGACGGAACGAGCGTAATCGCCCCCCAACATGAGCCCGCCGGAAACCCTCTTCGACAAGGTGATTGCCGCCAGTGGTCTTTCGGAGGTGTTTGCCCGAGGTACCATCAAGCGCGCGTGCTCGCGCGTGGGGGTGACGGCGGAGACGATGAGCCCCTCGGAGCTCGCGCGCGCGCTCGGTTCGATCGAGCAGGCGCTTTCCGTGTTTCTGCCGCCGGATCAGAAGGATTCGCGCATGCAGGCCATCCGCGCGCTCTCGCGCGGCTGAGCATTTCAAGCCGCCTTTGTGCGGACCGTCATCACGGGGACGGGCGCATGGCGAACGACGGCGGTCGCCACGCTGCCGAGGAGCACGCGGCCGATCGGGCTGCGGCCGTGCGTGCCCATCACGATGAGATCTGCCGAGATTTCGGCCGCGGTTTTGCAAATCTCGTCGGCCGATCGCCCCTCGCGTAGCACGCCGTCGAGCCGGACGCCGCGGGCCCGCTGTGCCTCGACGGCGGTGTCGAGCCTTCGCTGCGCGGCTTGCCGCACGTTCTCCGCGATCTCGGACGCCGGGAGGTAGGAGCCGTCGGGGAAGCTGTAGACGATCAGGTTGTAAACGTGCACGACGGTGAGCGCGGCGCCGAGCTTCGCGGCGAGCTCGATCGCATGTTCGAGCGCGTGCTCCGAGGTCTCTTCGAAGTCGATCGGCACGAGGATTTTTTGGAACGGCATGGTTCCTCCCTGATGCGCCGAGCCTGGATCGGTAAGGTCTCTCGGCAAGCGAGAGCGGACGCGGGCTACCCTGGACGGACGCGGCGATGGCGGGGAATCGGCTGTGGAAACCGGCGTTTCCCGCGTCGCGATAGTTGCTTGCGCGTTGGTGACCGTGGCGTTAGCCTCATGATCGCCCTAGGCCCGTTCGTCGTCGAACTCTGACAGCCCGCTTTGCTCGCGGTCGCTCGATCTGTATCGGCTGACGGTCGCTCGTCTGTGTGGTCTCGAAGCGATCCGATGCACGGCCCGGGTCGCATCCGGGGAAGGTCAGGAGAGGTCGTGCATCGGGTGGTCTGAGGATGAGCAAGCGACTGTACGTGGGCAATTTGGCCTTCCATTCCACTGAGGAGAGCGTCCGCAGCGCTTTCCAGAGTGCCGGTGTGGAGGTCGTCGGTGTCCAGGTCATGACCGATCGGGTGACGGGGCAATCGCGCGGGTTCGGTTTCGTGGACGTGGCGGGCGACAAGGAAGCGCAGGCGGCCATCGACGCGCTTCATGGCAAGAGCCTGGACGGGCGCACCCTGACCGTGAACGAGGCGCGTGAGCGCACGCCGGGCGGCGGCGGTGGTGGTGGTGGTGGCTTCCGCGGCGGTGGCGGCGGCGGCATGGGCGGCGGCGGCGGCGGCGGTGGCTACGGCGGCGGCGGTGGCGGCGGCGGTGGTCGTGGTGGTGGCGGCGGCGGTCGCGGCGGCGATCGGCGCGGC
>NZ_JARZHI010000068.1:0-58034 GCF_029946465.1 Polyangium sorediatum | reverse complement strand
GGCCCCTAAGCCCTTCGTGTGGACGAAGACTGCCGACGAGATCATCGAAAACATCAGGCGCTTCGCGCAGACGACGCTCGACATCCACGCCCCTGAGCGTTCTTGAATGAACTTCGGTCCCAGGACACTAGGTTCCCCAGGTGGGTCCCAAGCGCCCGTAGGGCACCCAGCCCTCCCCCATCGGAACCTGCGACGGCCAAGAATTGTTCTCCCTTTGGCATTTTTCCCTGCATGTTTCGCATCTAGATGTGTTCCCAATGTGTATTGCACGCATTGACGAAAACCAGGCGGGAGCGAACGTCAAGAGAGATTTCTGATGCGGGGACGAGCGAGAGCGCCCCGCCCGGTGGACGGATCGAGGGAAGCCAGGCCATGACGGACCCTTCCGTATTCGCAAGCCGCGCGCAGATCCAGCGCGGGCCGAGCTGAGGCCGACCGATCTCGACGTCTACCGCCCGAGCCGCCCCTTCTTCCGAGCATCCCGACGGAACTCGAGGCATTGCCACGATCCCGCCTGGAACTCGCGGCACGTGCTCGCGCGATCCGTATAAATCGAGCAGATGCTCCGGCCCTCGGGGCGCGTGAAGTAGATGCAGGCGCCTTCGTGCGTCGTGGGGAAGGCCATCATGCCGAAATGGCCTTCATCCACGCGCTCGGCGAGGTCCTGCCTGCCCGCTCGGCGCCAGAGGACCAGGTCGTCCTCCGTCAGGGGGATGTTCCCCGGCCCTGCCTCGCAGCAGGCTCCGCAGCGCGTGCAATCGAGCGGCTCGCCCGTGTCCGGGTCCACGGGAGCCTCATGCTCGCGCGCGAGCTCCGGGTCGAGCGGGAGACTCGTCTTGTCGGTCGGCATCTCGTTCTCGGGGTCTCGTTCGGGCCCGGGCGCGCGCTCGCTCGGTCGAGGGCGCGCGCCCGGTCAGGTCTGCTCATGCCTTCAGGAAGGGGAGAATCTCGCTCATCACGCCGAGCTCGGCGTTCGTGTACTTGTTGTACCCGCCATACCAGCTCTCCGTCGAGAGCTGCACGAGCCCGTAGCCGCCGTACCCGTCCGACTCGTAGTCCGAGGGCGCGAGGCCCATCGACTGTAGCACGGTCCCGAGCCACTGGTTGTAGACGAGCCCGACGTGCGAGTCGACGAGGTTGTTCCCGTCCGCCTTGCTCGCCGGTTTTCCCAGGTTGCGATAATCGCAATAGGTGCCCGTCGAGAAGAACCCGTCGGCGCTGCCCGCCGTGACCACGGCCATCTCGATGGGATCGTGCGTGAGGCAGCCCGACTCCTGGGTCCATTGCACGAGGGAATGGTCCAGCACGGAGCCGCCGCTCGCGTCTTGCAATGCGTCGAGCTTGGAGACGAGGTCGAGGTAGACGTCCTCGAAGAAACGCCGGTGCCCCGCGAAGTTGAGCTCGTGCCGCTCGGCGCTCACGTTCGCCTGGTGCGCCACGTCCTGGTGCCAATCGCCGACGTAATTCGAGAAATGGTCGCCGATGTTCATCGTCACGACGCGGCAGGTGTCGCAGGCGAACGCGGCCACGATGACGTCGTTCATGAGCTGCCAGAACCGCTTCTGCGCCTCGGGATCGACCGAAAACGAGGAGCCCCACTCGTCGATCGACGAACTCGAAGGCGTCTGGATGTCGCCGCACGACGCGCTCACGTTGAGCTTGCGATCGAGCTCGTTCACGCGATCCATGTGGTCGTCGAGCCGCTGCTTGTCCTTCGAGGAGAGGCGGCGGCTCCCGTCCCGCAGGCGCTTGTAATCCGCGAGCACGCGGTCGACGATCGGCGGGCGCGTCTCCGTCGGATCCTGCGGGGGCACGAAGATCTTGTTGAAGAGCGCGAGCGAGTCGTTCTCCGGCGCCACCGACTGGATCGTGCCCGTCTGGTTGCCGGGGTTCGACCACCCGTGCGACATCCCGCCGCTGCCGATCACGATCGAGCGCTCGCGGATCGAGCCGAGATCCGGGTAGAACTTGCTCGACCAGGCGAGGATCTGATCGAGGGTCTGCTTCTTCTTCTCCCAGATCGCCTGGCCGTCCGCGCCGTTGCCGTCGTTGTCCGCGTAATTGCCGAGGTGGCCGCCGCGGTGGTGCGCCAGGTAAAACGTGACGTCGAGCCCGCGCAGCACGTTCATCTTTTGCACGAGCGCGCTCGTGAGCTTGCTCGAATCCCCCTCGAGGACCGGGGAGAGCGAGGCCAGCCCATTCGCGGCTTCGAGCGCGAGCGTGCCGCGCCGGACCTCGTGACCTGCATACATCATCGATTGCGTGAGCGTCGCGTCATTCGGGAACATCCGCGGCTGCCAGACGCCGCCGTGTTGCGTCGCGAGCGCGACGAAGCGCTTGGGTCCGCCGGCGGCGAACGCCTCGTCCTTGCCGAAGAGCGAGGGAAGGAACGGGATCGCCAGCGTGAACCCCGCCGCGCCTCGGAGCCACATGCGTCGGTTGAGCTTCTTTACCATGTCCATACTCCAGTTTCCGGGCCGTGTTCACGCACATCAATCCACGAACGAGCGCATGCGGAACGCCTTGCTCCGCGCGATGGATCGGAGGACATCCGCCATGGGCTTGCCCTCGTCGAGGGCGAGCTTGACGTCTTCGAGCGCGCAGGCGTCGCGATCGAGGTCCTCCACCCGGCCAAAGGTGAACCGGAAGTATTGCCTGGCGAAACATGCATACGGCTTGGGGCTCGCGGCGATGAGGCTCGTCAGGTCCGCCGCGTTTTTCGCGACCCGCTCGTCGCCGCTCTCCACGCGCGGCACGACCTCCGTGTCCACGCTGGCCGTCCCCACGACGTCGCCCGTCGCCGGATCGAAGAGATCCTGCTCGGTGCGGACGCGGCCGAGGGAGTCGAAATTCTCCGTGGCGAAGCCGAGCGGGTTGATGACGACCTTGTGGCAACCGGCGCACGCGCCTTGCCCCGTCAGCTCCTCGACGACCTGCCGCGTGGACAGGCTCTCGCTGAGCTGCGGCGGATTCGCGGCGGCGTTCGGCGGCGGCGGCGGGATGTCGTCGCAGAGCAGCGCCTTGCGGATGAACACGCCCTTCATGATGGGGCGTGTATTCGCCGAGCCTGTCGAAAGGAACGCCGCGCGGGTCAGGAGCCCGACGCGCTCCGGCTCGGTGAACGTCGGCGGCTCACCGCTCCCCGACCAGACCGGCACGTGATACAGGCTCGCGAGGTCCTCGGTCCGGGCGAACGATTTGCGGCTCGTGAGCAAATCGCGGAAGGTGCCCGGCTCCTCGAACGTGTAATAAAGCGCCGCGTCCGTCACCTCGGCGAGCATGTGCTCGCGCAGATCGGGCCCCGGGGTATAGTCCGCGGTGAATGCGTCGAAGAGCGGCGTGCCCACGCGGGCGTCGAGCTCTTCCAGCGTGGTGTTGTCGAGCCATTGCCCGAAGAGCTCGCCCATGGCCACGTGCGTGCGCGGGTCGTTGAAAATGCGCTCGACCTCGGCCTCGTAGCCGGCCTCGGTGAGCAGCGCGCCGCTCCGCGCCGACGCGAAGAGCGCCTCGTCGGGCAGCGTCTGCCAGAAATGGTAGGAGAGCCGCGAGGCGACCTCGTATGCGTCGAGCGGCGCCGTGGAATCACTTCCGTCCTGCCCGTGCTCGACGAAATACATCAGGTGCGGCGCATTCAGGAGGAGCGCGACGACGTCGGCGTAGTCGGCTGCCTCGAAGGGAGCCGCGCCGGCCGGGCCTCGATAAAAGGCCACGTCCTCGTCCGTCACGGGCCTGCGCAGGGCACGCTCGCCGAGGCGGCGGATCATGTCGTCGAGGCAGGCGTCGTCGTTCGCCGCGTCGGCGTCCGTCGCGCAGGCGCCCGCGAGCTCCGCGAGCCGCGCGGGCGAGGCCGTGAGCGCCTTGCCGATCTCGCCGCCCACGCGATACGCGCCGTCCACGTGCTGCTGCTGGAGCGCCTGATCGAGGCGCGTGAAGCCCGCGTAATGCTTATCCGGGCCGACACGGCGATCGTCCGGGAGCTGCGCGAACAGCGGATCGGCCGCGCCGAGGATCTCCGCGGCCGCAGAGGGCGCCGCGAAGCGCACCAGATCCGAGACCGTATTGCGGTATTGCAGGTGGCTCAGCCGGCGCAGGGGCAGCGCCTCCGGCACCGCCTCCGTGTCGCACACGAACGATGTGGGCGTGGAGCCCCCCTCCCCGTCCAGAGGCTCACCAATGAGCCCCGTGCAGGCGCCCGTGAGGGCGCCGAGTCCCAAAAGCCATGGCCAGCGTCTTCGCATCATCGAAAAGGACCTCCTGGCAAGAGCGGTCACGAGGCTTTCCCCCGTGAACGAGGGCCCCAACGTATCCGCATCGGCTGGCGCGCGCCAGAGCATCGAACGGCCGAGACCCGCGCCGCATCGCGCAAAGATGGCATTGTGTCCCGCCCCTGGATCCAGGGCTCCGCGTCAAGGCACATCGAGAGACAGGCCCCTTGACGCGCCGCCGTCGCGCGGATCTCCTTTGCCGCGGAGGATTCTCGGCATGCTCGATTCGGCGGCGTTCGTAGGCAAATATGGGAAGGCGGCGCTCGCTGCGGCGGCGCTCGTGCTCGTCGCTTGTGGGGGCGAGACCGCGGGAGGCTCGGGCGAAGGCGGCAGCGCGGGCCCGGGCGGCGCGGGAGGACAGGGCGGCGGCGGACCGGGCGGCGGCGGGCAGGGAGGACAGGGCGGCGGCATCGTCGACCCGGATCTCGTGCCCATCTTCGTCGCGCAGGGCATGGTCGGCCGGACGGTCGTCTCTTGCGACGACGGAATGACCTGGGTCGGCAACCGCTCCGACGACGACACGTATCCTTGCTTCTCCAGCATCGAATTCGATTGTGATCACCGCCCCGGCGCGGGCCGCGGCATCACCTACGGCAATGGCTTCTTCGTCGCGACGTTCGGCTGGGGCGAGCCCGGCTCGATCCGCCGCAGCAAAAACGGCGTCGACTGGGAGACCGTGCTCGAAGGCAAGACGTTCGCGGGGATCGTGTACGGGAGCGACGTCTTCCTCGCGGGGGAGCGCCCGCCGCAGGTCGCGGACGCGTTCGGCGGGGCGTGGGCCCCGGGCGGCGACGTGGATTCCGAGGTGTGGAACGTGCGCCGGACCGGCTTCGCGCCGCACGACGGAGGACGCTTCCTGCTCGCGTTCAACAGCGGCAATGGCAACGACATCAACGTGAGCAAGGACAAGGGCGCGACCTGGGCGCGACCGACCACGCTCCCGGCCGCATGCGCGGGCGACATTCAATGGGCCGGCGGCTTCGCGTACGGCAACGGCACGATCGTCGCCCTCGGCGGCACGGGCGTCGCCTGCCGTTCCCTCGACGGCGGCGACACGTGGACCGCGTCGAACATCGGCGGCGAGGTCGACGCGCGCCTGCTCTGGACCGGCGACACCTTCGTCACGTGGGGCCGGGACGCGGACTACGTCTCGCAGCGGTACACGAGCCCGGACGGCGCCACGTGGACGAAGACGCCGACCGAGGTGCGCAAGAAGAACGCGGACGGCACCACGCAGACGAGCCCCGGGCCCCTCGTCGGCGCCGTGACCCGCAGCGACGGGGGCACGTACGTCGCCGTCAATGGCAACTGGGGGCAATGGTACGACCAGCAGCGGTTTTTCCGGAGCACGGACGGCGTGACCTGGGACGAGCTGCCGGCGGGCGCGTTCCCCGGCAGCCACCCGATCCAGTTCATCACCCACGGCCTCGGCGAACGCAGCGTCGTCTGTCCCTGATGTCACACGGGGAGTGAAATTCCAGGCGCGCGACATCTGCTCAATTCGAGCAACACGCGCCCCGATTGCTCCCCTCCCCTCGGGTTTCCCGCCTGAAACGCGCCGCTCGCGCGCTGGCACGCCGGTTGCCAATACGAAGCCGCACAGAACAACCCCCCGTCCTCGGGAGGAGAATCTCATGCGTGCTCCTTCGATCCTCGGCATCCTGTCCTCCATGGCGTTCCTGTCGGCGTGTGGCGCCGATACGACACTCGGCGAGACGCCCGATCCCGGGCCGACCTGCGCGGCGATCCTCGAGACCGAGGGCACGCTGGGCGGCGCCTCGGCGGCAGAGGCCTATTGCACGGGCGGCATGGCGCGGATGCAATCGGGCGACGCGTGGCGCATTTCGGCCGAATACCAGGTGACGGACGACCCCGCGGACGGCACGCTCAGCGCGCGATTCTGGGGCACGGGCGACGTGGAGGAGGATCAGGCCGTGACGCCGGTCGTGGGGATCGTGGAGGTCTCGTCCCCCGACGCGCCGCGCGAGATCCTGTGCGTCGGGAACACCAGCTCGGTGACGCGTGGATCCACGCCGGACAAGGATTCCTTCACGTTGCCCTCGCTCACGCGGCTCGGCGCCTGCCCGGGCGGCGAGGTCACGAGGGACGTGGTGACGGCCTCGCTCTCGGGCGACCTGACGACGGGGCTCACGACGGAGCTCGAAGGGACGCTCGGCGACGTCACGTTCCGCGGCGCGGACGGCCTCTCGTGCGCGGGTCGCGCGTGCGAGGTCGAGTTCGAGGTCGCGGGGAAGCGGGGCCTGCTCGAGCTGAAGCTGCATGCGCCCGTCGGGGAAGGCTCGTTCGAGACCACGATCGACGAGGCGTATCTCGCGTATCCGTTCGACCAGGCGCGCGTCGCGTTTTTCTGCGGCGGGCCGGCGTCGATCGTGCGGGGCAGGATCGAGGGCACGCGGATCGACATCGATTTCACGCTCGCGGCGCCCTCGGCGCTCGGGAGCTGCCCGGGGACGCCGTTCGAGGGCACGCTCTCCGCGCGCGGCGTCGCGCCCTGAAGAACCCGCGCGCGGCCGCCGCAGGCGGGATTACCCGCTGGTGCCGGTCCGCTTGACGTGGTGAATGCCGAGCAGCTTGTTCCAGAGCTCGTAATCGACCTCCTTTTTCATCACGTACCAGTGCACGTCGTCGGCGAACATGCCCGCGCGGCCGAGGATCTCGCCGCGTTCGCGGTGCCGGATATCCATGTACGTCGCATTTTCGAAGAGCGGGGCGCCCGGCGGGAGCACGCGGAGATCACGCAGCTCGTCCGCGGTCAGGTCGGGCAGGGCCTCGTGGGCCTCCTTGATGTCGTAGGCGCTGTTCCCCTCCTCCTTCTCCGGGTGCGACGCATCCATTCCGATGTTTTGCCCGGCGAGCGCGGTCGGGTTGAGGTCGTGGAGGTATTCCTCGGGATGCTTGTCCGGCGTCGTGGCCTGGGGTGCTTTCGGATGCTTCACGTCGTCCTCCTCCGCGCGTTCCTCTCGCGGCAAAAGCGGACGTGGTGCCGAGGCTTTCCCGATACAAGCGGCGCCGCGCGGCTCGGCTCGACCGCCGCGACCCGTCAATCCAGGCGAACGTGGAACGGCCGCACGACGTCGCAGACCCTTCCGTGATACTTGATCAGGCCGGCGTCGAACGTCACGAGCGCCGCGCTCCGCTGGAACGCGACCCACAGGTACACGAGATCCGTCGCATTCGTGAACGGCGCGTGAGCCCGCGCGTGGCGCGCGAGGCGCTCGAAGAGCACGTCGATCTCCTCGACGCTCGTGATCGGCACGAGCTCGACGGCGAGCGCGGCGAGGAGCTCGGCCATGCCCGGCCACGCGGAAGGGACGCCGAAACGCCCGAGCTTTTGCGCGACGGCGCGCACCTCGAACCAGAGCTCCGGGGGCGCGAAGACCTCGGCCCGGCCGGCCGCGTGGGCGGCGCGCAGGCGATCGAGGAAATCGACCGCATCCGCATGGCCGGGATCGGCTTCCTTCATCGCGGCGACGAGCACCGAGCTATCGAGGACCAGGCGGACGCTCACGCAGACGCGCGCGACTCTAGCACCGCCGCGGCCGGCCCGTCGAGCCGCAGCTCGCCCGCAGCGAGGCCCTCCCGCACGGCCTCGCCCCCGGCGCCGCCGAAGCGGCTCTCTTCGGTCGCGAGAACGAGCGCATGGGACAAACCCTTCGGGAGCTTCTCCCGCAGCCTCCCGCGCAAGTTCACGTGGACCGAGACCTCCTTCCCGCCGCCCCGCCGCAGGAGCACGAGCGCGTCCTCGCCCACGGCGCGGGCCTCGAACGTGCCCCGCTCCCGCGCGCGCAGGGCCGGGTGTGTTGCGCGCAAGTGCAAGAGTTCGCGGTAGAGCGCACGCACGCCGGCGTGGGCGGGAGCGTTGCGCTCCTTGTACGAGAGCTTCGAGGCGAGGAACGTCGACGTCGCCTGGGGATCGGGGAGCTCGGCGTTCTGGAAGGATGCAAAGGCGGAAAACTCCTTCCGCCGCCCCTCCGTCACGAGGCGACCGAGCTCCGCATGGTGATCCGTGAAGTATTGAAACCGCGTCTTTGCATTCCACTCCTGCCCCATGAAGAGCAGGGGCACGTACGGCGAGAGCAAGAGAAGCGCGCTCATCGCCCGGAAGGCCGCGGGGGTCACGCGCTCGCCCAGGCGGTCGCCGAACGCGCGGTTGCCGATCTGGTCGTGGTTCTGGATGCAATGGATGAGCTGCGTCGACGCGATCGATCGCGGACTCGTCCCCCGGGGTTTGCCCGTCCGCGGCGACGTTTGTCCGCTGTAGAACCAGCCCTCGTTCAGGGTCCGGGCGATGTCTGCGGCGCTCCCCGAAACATCTTGAAAATAACCGTCCTTGTCCCCGGCGAACGCGCGGCGCATCTGGTGGTGGAAATCGTCGGCCCATACGGCGTCGAGCCCGAGCCCGCCTTCGCTCACGGGGCGGACGAGGCGCTCGTCGTTGCGCTCGTCCTCGGCGATGACCACGATTCGTTTTCCCCCGCCCGCGCGGCGGGCACGCTCGGCGATCTCGCGAAGGATGTGCGGGTCGCTGTCGTCGCGGATCTCGTGGGTCGCGTCGAGCCGGAGCCCGTCGGCGTGATAGTCGCGGATCCACATCTCGGCGCTGCGCGCGAGAAACTCACGGACGGGCCGCGCATCCTCGCCGTCGACATTGAGCCCCTCGCCCCACGGCGTCTCGTGCCGATCCGTGAAATAACGCCGCGTGTAGGCGCGCAGGTAATTGCCGTCGGGCCCGAGGTGGTTGTACACGGCGTCGATGATCACGGCGAGCCCGTGCGCGTGCGCCGCGTCGACGAGGCGCATGAGCCCGAGCGGCCCGCCGTAGGAGACCTGCGGCGCGTAAAGGCATACCCCGTCGTAGCCCCAGTTCCAGCGCCCCGGGAAGCTCGCGAGGGGCATCAGCTCGAGGGCCGTGATCCCAAGGGCACGTAGCTCGGCGAGGTGCGGGATCAGCGCCTCGAACGTGCCCTCGGCCGTCGCCGTGCCCACGTGGATCTCCTGAAGCACGAGGTCCTCGGGGCGCACCCCGCCAAACCCTCGATCCGTCCATGAGAACGAGAATCGCCTGGCCTCCGACGGCCCGTGCACCCCGAATGGCTGCGAGCGCGAATACGGGTCGGGAAACGGCCCGGCGCCGCCCACGCCGAATTTGTAGAGCACGGACGCCTCAGCCCCGGAGGCGCCGCCGACACGCGCCCGGAAACACCCGCCGGGCTCGGACTCCATGGGGACGCGCACCCGCTCGGTCACGGCGTCCGCGTCGTACAGGACGAGCTCGGCGTGATCATGATCGGGCGCCCAGATGCGAAAAACGACGTCGTTCCCTTCGAACGACGCGCCGAGCGGAGGGGGATTCGTCGGGTTCTTCATGCGAGCCCCTCGCCGCCCGCCGCCTGCCGCGCGAGCAGCGCCACCGGGAAGCCGCCGAGCACGCGCGAGAGGGGCAACCCGAGCCCGGCGTCCGCGGGCGTCGCTTCCATCGTCTCGCCGGTGAACAGGTTTTCGTACACGTATTTCGTGGCCCCGCCGGCGGGAGGATCGATGCAGAGCGTGGTGTCACCCCATACGGCGCCGATCGGCGGCTCGCTCCGCCCATTCGAGAGCCGCGCGGTAAGGCGCGGCGTCACGACGAGGATCTCCTGGTCCCGGGTCCGCCGCGCGAACGCCACCACGTGGTCCTTGAGAGGCCCCGAGACCCCGAGCGGCACGTAAGCGCCCTCCGGCCCGAAAAGCGCCCGCGCCGTTCGCCGTGCTTCGAGGGCGACCCGCGTGACGTAGAGCTTGATGCGGCCGTCGCTCGCATGCGCGACGAGCGCCCGCGCGAGCGCCGCCCTGGATTCGGGCGCGCGCCGCTGCGCCTCGATGTCCACGAGGATCTGCCGGCGGACCCCGAAATCGACGGGCCTTCGGTTGTCCGGGTCGACCAGGCTGAAATCCCAGAGCTCATTGCCTTGATAAATGTCCGGCACGCCGGGCGACGTGAGCTTGAGGAGAAGCTGCGCGAGCGAGCCCCACATGCCGTGGAAGGCCACGGTGCGCGCGAGCGGGAGCAGCGCGTCGCGGAACGCGCGCGTCTCGGGCCCGTCCGAGAGCGTCTTGCGGACGAAATGCTCGACGGCCGCGTCGTACGTGGGATCCGCGTTGATCCACGAGGTATTGACCTTCGCCTCCTTCGTGGCCTTGCGCATGTAGTCGACGAGCCGCTCGACGTACACGGGCGAGGCGGATTCGGCGCCGAACGGCCACGTCCCGAGCAAGGTCTGGTAATACAGGTACTCCTCATTGCGATCGGGCGCGAAGATCCCTTCGAGCTCCTCGCGGAACGGCGCGGTCGCCTCGGCCAGGCGATACAAGGTGCCCGCCCAGTCCGAGGGCAGCTCGGAGAGCACGTGGATCCGGGCGCGGACGTCCTCGCTCCGCTTCGTGTCGTGTGTCGTGGTGGTGAGCATCGACGAAGGCCAGAGCCGCTTTCGGGCCTCGTTCCCGCGGTGCAGCTCGTCCACGCCGATCCCGAACCGCTCCGGCTCGCCGCCGACCTCGTTGAGCGAGACGAGGCGGTTGTACACGTAAAACGCCGTGTCCTCCAATCCCTTCGCGGTCACGGGGCCCGTGAGCTGCTGGAAGCGCATCACGAAATCACGGCGGCTCGCGAGCTCCTGCTCGGCGAGGTGTGGCGGGCGTTCGAGGAGGAGGATTCCGCCGAGGAACGTGTACACCGAGGCGTCCGTCGTGGGATTGCGCCGGCGCGCCGCCCGCAAGGCCGCGCGAATGGCCGCGGCGTCGCGCGGCGCCACGCTCGTCGTGCCCTCGTGGAGGTAGGTCCGGTACACCGGGAAACACGCGATGACCTCGCGCAGCGTGTCCGTGAGCGCGCCGAGCGTGAAATCGCGGGTATGCCGATCCCGCTCGGAGATGCGGTTCAGCGCGCTCGCGAGGACGTTGAGCTCGCTCGCGAGCGAGCTCTCCAGGATGACCTTCTTCTTCTGGTAGGCGAGCGTCCCGAAATCGAGATGGAGCCCCGTGAACCCCTCGTAAATGGACGTGATCGTCCGCTCGGCGCTCCGATCCACGAAGAGCGCGGAGGCGAGCGCAGTAAAATCGTAGCCGCTCGTCCCCTGGACCGCCCAATCGCGCGGCAGCTCCTCGCTGCGCGAGAGGATCTTCTCCACGGCGATGTAAAGGGGCCGCGGCGGATCCTCCGGGCGTTTTTCGGCGTCGCGATCGAAACGGCTCAGGAGGAGCGATTGCAACGCCGCCGCCGCGCCCTTGCCGTCCTCGGCCCCGGCGAGCTCGCGCCGGATGCGGTGAAGGAAAAACGTGCGCTGGAGCCGACAGAAATACGTGGAGGGCGCCCATAGGCCGTCCGGGTGATCGATCCGGAGGCCCGTGACCTTTCCTTCGTCCATGAGCTGGAACAGGAGCCGGTGCGCCTCCTCGAAGACCACGGGGTTTTCCATGCGAATCGCCCCGAGATCGTTGATGTCGAAGAAACGCCGGTAGTTGATCTCCTCCGCGGCCACGCGCCAGTAGCTCAGCCGGTAGGCCTGGTTTTCGAGGAGCGCGTCGAGCGCGTCGAAGCTCCGCGGATCACCCTTTTGCCCGTTCATCACGCGGATCCGCTCCTCGATGGCCCGCGCGACCGCGGGCGACTCGGCGACGACGGCCGCGAGCCGCCGCTTGAGGATCTCCTTTTCGCGCCGGCGCTCGATCACCTTCGATCGATGCGTCTCGCCCTGCGGCGGCAGGTGCCCGAGGCCCGTGAGGATGCTCATGAGCTCGAGCACCGCATCATCCTCCTCGCCGAGCGCGTGCGCGAGCGACGGCACGATCGGCTCCAGGATGAGCGGGAACGTCCGCGGAGAGAGCGGCAGCGGATTGCCATAACAACGCACGAAAAACGCGCCGTGCTCGAACGAGAGCTGGAGATCGCCGTTCTCCAGCACCTTGCCGTAATGCTCGCCGAGCACCGGCAGGAGCACCCGCCGCTCGAGCTCGCTCTTCAGCGGGTTCCAGTCGATGTCGAAAAACGGCGCGTAGAGCGAGCTCGGCCCATTTTCGAGCACGTCCATCCACCAGGCGTTCTCCGCCGTGTGGACCCCCATGTGGTTCGGCACGAAATCGAGGAGCAGCCCCATGCCGCGGGCCACGAGCCGCGCATGAAGCGCGTCGAAATCGGCGCTCGTGCCGATCTCGGGATTCAGGCTGTTGTGATCGACGAGGTCGTAGCCGTGCATGCTGCCCGGCCGCGCCTTGAAGAAGGGCGATGCATAGAGATCCGTCACCCCGAGCAGGTCGAGGTATTCCACGATGGCCGCGGCGTCCTGGAACGTGAACGCGTGGTTCAACTGGACACGATAGGTCGCCCCGGGCACGCGCGCGCCCGCGAGGATCGTCTCGTAAAGCCCCTCGGCCGGGTCCGCTCCGGCGGCCTTGGGGCCCTGTGCGGGTGCCTTGTCGGTCGCATCCATCTGCATCATGGGTCATCCCTCAGATCACGCTCTTCGCGCCGGGCTCTTGCTTGCGGCAAAGGCGGAGCACCGCCATCGAGCGCGACTCGAGGGCGTAGGGCTCCCCCGCCCCGGTCGGCAGGCCAATCTCGGGCGCCGCCGCGGCGCGGGTATCGATGACGACCTCCCAGCGCTCGCCCCACTCGATGGCCGGGAGGACGAAGGGCATGGGCTCGTGGTGCGCATTGCAGAGGACGAGCAGCGTGTCCCCCACGATGGGCTCGCCGTGCACGTCGGTCGAGGGAATGGCGTCGCCGTTGAGGAACATCTGGAGGGCCCGCCCGTGCGGGTTTTGCCAGTCCTCGGCGCACATCTCCCGGCCGTCCGGTCGGAACCAGACGATGTCTTTCATCTCGCTGCCGCGAACGTAGCCACCCGAGAAAAACTTCTTTCGGTGCAGCACGGGCTGCTCGTGCCGGAACGCCGAGAGGCGCCGGACGAACTCCAGCATCGATCGCTGCCGGGCCGAGACCTCCCAGTCGTGCCAGGACATCTCGTTGTCCTGGCAATAGGCATTGTTGTTCCCGCGCTGGGTCCGGGCGAGCTCGTCGCCGCCGCAGATCATCGGCACGCCCTGCGAGATCATCAGGGTCGTGAAGAAATTCCGCATCTGCCGATCACGCAAGGCCACGAGGGCCGGATCATCACTCTCGCCTTCGACACCGTGGTTCCAGCTCTCGTTGTTGTCCGCGCCGTCGCGGTTCTCCTCGCCGTTCGCCTCGTTGTGCTTGTGGTCGTACGTGACGAGGTCGCGCAGCGTGAATCCGTCGTGGGCCGTGACGAAATTGATGCTCGCGGTGGGCCGCCGCCCGCCACCCTCGTACAGATCACTCGACCCGGTGAGCCGATACCCGAGCTCGGCCGTGACCGCGGCGTCGCCCTTCCAGTAGCGGCGCACGGCGTCGCGATACCGACCATTCCACTCGGTCCACAAGACCGGAAAATTGCCCACTTGATACCCGCCCTCGCCGACGTCCCAGGGCTCGGCGATGAGCTTGACCCGCGAGAGGATGGGATCCTGGTGGATGATGTCGAAAAACGCGCTCAGCCGGTCGACGTCGTGGAGCTCGCGCGCGAGCGTGGAGGCGAGATCGAAGCGGAAGCCGTCGACGTGCATCTCCGTCACCCAGTACCGCAAGCTGTCCATGACGAGCTTGAGCGTCTGCGGGTGCCGCATGTTGAGCGAGTTCCCCGTGCCCGTATAATCCATGTAATACCGCGGGTCCCCGGGGACGAGGCGATAATACGTGGGGTTGTCGATGCCCTCGTAGCAGAGCATCGGCCCGAGGTGGTTGCCCTCGGCGGTGTGGTTGTAGACGACGTCGAGGATGACCTCGATCCCGGCCGCGTGGAGCGTCTTCACCATCCGCTTGAACTCGGCGACCTGCTCGCCCCTCCGGCCCATCGAGGCATACCGGCCCGCCGGCGCGAAATACGAGAGCGTATTGTACCCCCAGTAGTTCCGGTGCCCCCGGTGGACGAGCATCTGATCGTCGACCATCTCGTGCACGGGGAGAAGCTCGACCGCGGTGACGCCGAGCTTCTTCAGGTAGGTGATCACCGGCTCGGAGGCGAGCGCCGCGTACGTGCCCCGGAGCGAATCCGGGATGTCGGGGTGCCGCACCGTAAAACCCTTGACGTGAAGCTCGTAGATCACCGTGTCGCGCCAGGGCGTCCGCGGGTGTTTGTCGTTCTCCCAGTCGAAGACGTTGTCGACGACGACGGCCTTCGGCGCGCCCCACGCATTGTCCTCCTCGCACATGGCGAGGTCCTCGTCGGGGTGGCCGAGCTTGTAGGGGAACATCGGCGCCCGCCAGTCGACCTCATTGGCGACGGCCTGGGCATACGGATCACACAAGAGCTTGTGCGGATTGAACCGGAGGCCCCGCGTCGGGTCGTACGGGCCATGGACGCGATACCCATACAGTTGTCCCGGGCGCAGCGCCGGGACATAACCGTGGAAGACGTGCGCGGTCCGCTCCGAAAGGACGATCCTGTCCCGCTCGGACCGGTCGTCGGGCCTCTCGAAGAGGCAAAGCTCGACCCGCTCGGCGTTCTCCGAGAAGACGGCGAAGTTGACGCCGAATCCGTCGTAGAAGGATCCCAAGGGGTACTCGCGACCGGGCCAGAAGCGTGCGGGCATGGAGTCCTGTGCATAGCATCCACGCTGGAATACGGTATCCCGAGCGCCTTCGGGGAATTCCTTCATCCTCGTCCGGGTGAGCCCGCACGAGTGATCGGTTTGGCAAGCCCAGCCCGGCTCGCCTCACGGCTCGACGAAGGACGATGTGTCACGCATCTTATCGTCCCAAAGGGGATGCATGCGCCGTGCGATGGAGGCGCCGCCAGCACGCTGTGGAGAGCCTATCGGGAGACCGGCTGCCTGCCGCCGAGGCGACGGACGAGATGGTCCGGCGGCGCCATTTCGCGGGGATGGCCGTGGTGCGTCCGCTCGTCCTCGGGGTGCTCATGCTCGGCCTCTTCCTTCTGGATATCACGACACCCCTGGGATTCATGCTTCCCTACGGGTATGTCGTGCCCGTCTCCCTCGCCGTGTGGCTCCCCCGTCGCAGCGCGACGCTCGTCGTCGTCGGGGGATGCACAATCCTCACGACGCTCGGCTTCTTTCTCTCCACGGGGACGCCCGTCGTTCCGCCGTGGGTCGACGCCACAGGCCGCGTGTCCAGCCTGGCGGTCATGTGGGTGACGACGGCGTTCGGCGTGCAATGGCGGCGCGCGGCCGAGCGGCTGCGCAAGGCCGCAGAGCAGAGCGCGCAGGAGGTCGCCGAACGGAGGCGCATGCAGGAGGCCCTGGAGGCCCAAAACACGCACCTCGGCCTGCTCGCCAAGGCCGCCGGGCGCCTCGTCCTCAGCGACGAGCCCGGGGAGCTGCTCGGGCCGATGTTCGCCGAGCTCGGCGCCGGGCTCGGCGTGGAGCTTTATTTCAATTACATGAAGGGGCACACGCCGAAGACGCTCGAGCTCGAGTCGAGCGGGGGGCTCACGGACGAGCAGCGCAAGCGATACCATGTGCTCCATTTCGGCGAGCTCCTCTGCGGCGCGGTGGCCGAGGCGGGCAAGCCCCTCATCCTCGAAGACCTCCAGCATTCCACGTTCCACGGTTCCGACCCGCTCAAGGCGGTCGGCGCGCAGGTCTACGCAGGGTATCCGCTCATCGCCCACGGCCGCGTGCTCGGCACGCTGGCCTTCGCGACGAGCCGGCGCCCCCGGTACACGGACGACGAGCTCCGGCTCATGCAGACGCTCAGCGATCAGGTGGCCGCCGTCATCGATCGCGGCGAGTTGCTCCACAGGCTCAAGGAGAGCGAGCGAGCCGCGCAGCGCCACCTCGCCGAGCTCCAGAGCGTGTACAAGACCTCGCCCGCGGGCCTCTGTGTCCTCGACACCGAGCTCCGGTACGTGAACGTCAACGAGACGCTGGCCCGCTACAATGGCGCCTCCGTCGCCGCCCACATCGGCCGCACGCTCGGGGAGGTCGTGCCTGGCTTGCCGGAGTCCATCGAACCCTTGCTCCGTCGCGTCTTCGAGACCGGCGAGAGCTCGATGGACCACGAGTATCGAATGGAGACCCCCGCGCAGCCTGGGGTCCTGCGGGATTGGATTTCGAGCTACGTGCCGATCAAGGACCCGACAGGCGTGGTGCAGGCCGTCAACGTCATGGTGCAAGAGGTCACCCGGCTGAAGCAAACCGAGCGCGCGCTGCGCGAGGCGGGGCTCGCGCTCGAGGAGGCCGATCGCCGCAAAGACGAGTTTCTGGCCATGCTCGGGCACGAGCTCCGAAATCCCCTGGCCCCCATTCGTACGGCCGTGAAGGTCCTCGACATGCAGGCCGGCCGTTCGCCGGAGGCGCGCCAGACGCTCGCCATGATCGAGCGGCAGGTCGCGCACATGGCCCGGATGATCGACGATCTCCTCGACGTCTCGCGCATCACCCGCGGCAAGATGGAGCTGCGCCAAGAGCCTTGTGACGTCGTGCAGATTGTCCGCGACGTCGTCCACGATTACGCGTCCATCGTGTCGGGCAATGGCCTCGCGCTCTCGCTCTCCGTGCCGGAGGAGCCCCGCTGGGTGGAGGGAGATCCCACCCGGCTCTCGCAGGTCGTCGGCAATCTGCTGCACAACGCGGTCAAATTCACGGACGCGGGCGGGCGGATCGAGGTGCGGGTGGACGAGGACGCACCGACGAACCTGGTCAGCATCACGGTCAGCGATACCGGGATCGGAATGGATGCGGCCATGCTCGGGCGGCTCTTCGAGACGTTCAGCCAGGCGGATCGGAGCCTCGATCGATCGCGCGGCGGGCTCGGGCTCGGGCTCGCCGTGGTCAAGGGGCTCGTCGAATTGCACGGCGGCGACGTCGAGGCCGAGAGCGCGGGGCCGGGGAAAGGCTCGACGCTCCGCGTGCGGCTCCCGCTCTCGGCGGAGGCCGCGCTCGCAGCCCCGGCGCCCTCAGCCCCGGCGCCCCGACAAACCGAGGGTCCTTTGCGGATCCTCGTCATCGAGGACAACCACGACACCGCCGACATCCTGCAGAACCTGCTCGTGCTCCTCGGCTATCGCGCCGAGGTGGCGTACACGGGCCCCGAGGGAATCGAGGTGGCAAAGCGGCTGCGCCCCGACGTGGTGCTCTGTGATCTCGGCCTGCCGGACATGGATGGGTTCGCGGTGGCCCGCGCGCTCCGGGCGCTCCCGGCGACGGCGGGCAGCTACCTCATCGCGCAGACCGGATACGGCGGCGCGGAAGATCGACGCCGCACGCTCGCCGCAGGATTCGATGCCCACATGACGAAGCCGATGGATCCAGCGGAGCTCGAACGTGTCCTTTCCTCCGTTGCGGACATGCGCCTCGAACGCCCGCGGGCCGTCGCGCGGAGGCCCGTGCGTCGTTCGGCCTGAGCGCGAAAGGGAAGGCGGATTGCGAATCACGCTTGACAAACGCAGCCTGTTCGCATTCCGTCCCGCCATGGTTCGTCGGCTCGCGGCAGCGATGACATTGACGCTCTGCTTTTCGCCGGCCCTCGCCTGGGCGGCCGGCAGTGAGCTCGCCGAGCTCGCGGAGCGCACGAAGCCCTCGGTCGTCCTTCTCACGGTGGAGGACGCGACGGGCCACACGGTCGGGACGGGGACGGGCTTTTTCGTTTCGTCGGACGGGCGGATCGTCACGAACCACCACGTCGTGGACGGCGCCGCGAAGGTGACGGCGACGCTCGCCGACGGCTCGAAGCTCGACGTCCTCGGGCGCCTCGGCGACGACGAGGCGCGGGACATCGCCATTCTGAAAGCGGATGGGGCGGGGCTGCCGGCGCTCACGCTCGGCGATTCGAGCGGCATTGCGACGGGCGACGAGGTCGTGGTCATCGGCAGCCCGCTGGGGCTCTCGGGCACGCTGACGGTGGGGATCGTCTCGGCGAAACGCGAGCGCGGCGTGGGCAAGGAAATCGATCGCGCCTCGGAGCTCGAATCGTGGGGCATCCAGATCACGGCCGCGATTTCCCCGGGATCGAGCGGATCTCCCATCATGACGAGGCGCGGCGAGGTCGTCGCCGTCGCGGTGGGCACGTTGAATCGAGCCCAGAGCTTGAACTTCGGCATCCCGATCGAGGTCGTGAAGGGAATGCTCGAAAAGCTCGGCCCGGCGGCGCCGGTGCTCCCCTTCGAGAGCAATCCGGAGCAGGACGTGCTCCGCAATCTGTTGATATCGGCCGCCGTGATCGGGGGGCTCGTCGTCGTGGTCGCCGTGTGGAGCTTCGTGAGCACGCGCGGCTCACGTCCCAAGGCGCGCCGGGGGAATTAGCCCCGGACGAATCTCGATCAAAACGGGAGCCCGCTCGGCTTTTCCGTGTTGTTGCTCACTGCCAGTGGTAACATCGCGCGCCGGGGGGGTCATGAAAGCCGGAGACTGCATCGGGGGTGACTATCGCCTCGTCCGTCCACTCGGCGAGGGGGCGATGGGGTCGGTGTGGGAGGCGCAAAGCGAACGCACTGCGCGTCGCGTCGCCATCAAGTTGATTCTGCGGCCGAGCGCGGACCTCCGCCTTCGCCTCAGCCGCGAGGCGCGTGCATTCAAGAGTTTGTCCCACCCGAATATCGTCGACGTCTACGACGCTGGTGAGACGTCCGCGGGGGATCCTTTTCTCGTCATGCAGCTCCTCTCGGGAGAGACGCTCGCCGATCTCCTGGAGCGCGAGCGCAGGCTGCCATCCAAGCAGGCCGCGCGGATCGGCCGGGACGTCGCGCTCGCCCTCGCGGCGGCGCACGGGGCCCGCATCATTCACCGCGATCTGAAGCCGGAGAACGTGTTTCTCCACCGGGAATCGAGCGCCGACGGCTTCGTCGTGAAGGTCCTCGATTTCGGCGTGGCCAAGCAGCTCGATACGAAGGACTGCGTCCGCACCGTCACGGGCGTCATGGTCGGCACGCCGGGGTACATGAGCCCCGAGCAGGTGTTATGCGTCGAGGATCTCGATTTCCGCACGGATGTGTGGTCGCTGGGCGTCGTCCTGTACGAAATGCTCACCGGCGTGCGGCCCTTCAAGGGCAATGTGGACGTCCTCTTTCAGCAAATCCTGACGGCCGAGATTCCGCCGGTCGCGAGCCGCGTCCGTCACGTCGATCCACGGCTCGCGGCTCTCGTCGACCGATGCTTGCAGCGTGAAAGGGCCAAACGTCTCCAGTCCGCGCAAGAAGCCGCGGCCCTGCTCGAGTCCATGGCAGGCGCGCGCGAGAGCCTTTCCTTCGTGGATCCGGCGCTCGAGGTGCCCATTCCGTCGACGCTCCCGCGACCCGACGTCCTGCCGGAGACGCAGAAGTTCACGCTTGCGATCGACGGGACGACGCCCGAGGAGGCCGAGGCGCCGACGCAGCTCGGGGAAGTCGCCCTGAATGGCACGGTCATCCTTCCCCCCGGGACGAATCCAACGACCGACGGGGACGAGCTGCGCCCCGCGCTCCCGGGGTTCGATGGACCGCGGGCGCCGTGGCGCAATGCGTCCTTGAGCGCCATTCTCACCGCGACGACGCAGGTCTCCCCGATCGCCGGGAACGGCACCGCGCCGAGCACCGTGATGACCGTCGGAGCCATCACCATGACGGCCGGGACCGAGCCGGCGGATGGTGCATCGCTGAAACAGCGGCGAAAGCGGCAGGTGATGCGCCGGGGCGCGCTCTTGTTCCTGCTCGTCGCGGCGCCGTTCTTGATTTTCATGGTGGCGTCGCGGGCGACCTCGAAAAAGCCCGCGGACACGGCCGCGCCGAAGGAGACGATCGCGCTCCCCTCGCCTCCGCCCGCGCCGGACGATCGGGCGCACATGGCGCCTGCGCCCGTGTCGTTGCCGGAAGCCGAGCCCGCGCCGTCGTCGGCGGACGCAGGGCCCGCGCCACAAGTCGAAAGCACGGACAAACGGAGCGCATTGCCCGTCCGCGGGGGCAAGCCGCCGGCCGATCCGCCGGCGCCGCGCGCACCGGCGACGACGAAGGCGAAATCACCCGCCCCGAGCACGAAGGCGCCTGCGGGCCCGAAGGCGTGCCCTCGGTTTTTCCCGAATTGCAAGCGCTGAGCGGGCGAGTTTTCCGCAGAAGCGCTCGATTCATTGGCAATTCATGTTATCCTGCCGCATGGGTGGGAGCATCAAAAGGGCCAAACGAGCGCGGTATTTCTTGCCGCTCGTCCTGGGGCTCGCCGTGCAGAGCGCCGCGCGGCCCGCCGCTGCGGCCGATCCTGCGGAGCCCCCGGAAGTGTCGTCCTCGCCCGCCGACGTGGCCCGCGCGCATTACGTGCGCGGCAAAGACGCGGCGAAGGCGAAGCAATGGCAGGCCGCCCTCGACGAACTGCAGGCCGCGTGGCGGATCATGCAGCATTTCCAGATCGCGGGCACGCTCGGGTGGGTCGAGCTCGAGCTCGGCCACCACCGCGACGCGGCAACGCACCTCTCGTATTTTCTGCGGCACGCCGAGGACGTGGCGGCCGACGAGATGAAGGCCACGTCCACCATGCTGTCCGAGGCGCGCGCCAAGGTCACGGAGCTGTCCGTGCAGTCGAACGTGGCGGGCGTCCATTTGATCGTGGACGGCGAAGACATGCCGTGGCCCGAGGCAAACGCCGGCGTCTTCGTCGAGCCGGGGAGGCGGACGATCGAGGCGCGGCTCGGCGAGCGTTCGTCGGGCCCGGTCGTGATCCACGCCAAGCCCGGCGCGTCGCAGCTCTTGCGGCTGGATCTGCCGAAGGGCGAGGCGCCACGCGCGGGGGGGCTCGCGCCAACGGAGGACGAGGCAGGTATGGACGCGCCGTCGGGCGTCCCGGGATCGATGCGCAAGCCGCTGCTCGTCGCGGGCAGCGTGACCGCGGGGATCGGAATCGTGGGGGGAATCGTGTTCACGGCCCTCTCGCAGGCGCGCGGCCGCGAGGCGGCGGCGAAGGCGGAGCCCCTCGCCGGCGCGAAGGACGATTACTGCACGTCGAACCCCGGCGCGGGCCCGTGCCCCGATCTCATTCGCCTGAAAGCCGCGCAAAACCAGCTCGGCGAGGCCGCGCTGTGGAGCTTCGTCGGGGGAGGCGTGATCGCGATCGGGACGCTCGTGTACGGCCTTTCGGGGCCGAAACGCGAAACGACGGGCTCGGTGTACGCGCTCCCCGCGGTGTCCTCGCAGGGGGGCTCGCTCGTGGTCCTGGGAACCTTTTGAGGAAAAACGATGATGCGTGGTGTGAATGGGGGAGGTTCGCGGCCCATGCGCCGGCATGGCGCGAGCTCCGCGCTGGCGCTGCTCGCCTGCGCCGCGGGCGCCGTCGCGTTCGGGGGCTGCGGGCTCGACGTGTTCGCCGATTGCAGCGTGACGAAGACGTGCGCCGGGGAGGCGAGCTCGCAAGCGGGATGTCCCCTCGGCGAGGATCCGAGCCGGCCTTCGCCGTGCGGGCTTTACGTGGCAACCTCGGGCGACGACGACCATCCGGGGACGGCCGAGCGCCCGCTGCGGACACTGCGCGCGGCCGTCGAGAAGGCGCAGACGCAGGGCGCGAGGCCCATTTACGCGTGCGCCGAGGCGTTCATCGAGCCGCTCGTGCTCCGCGGCGGAGAGGTGCTCCACGGCGGATACAATTGCACCGGCGGCTCGCCGTGGACCACACAAGCGGGCGTGACGACGCTGTCCGCGAACGCGGAGGAGGTGCCCTTGCGGGTCGGCGCGGAGGGGCCGACGGTCGTGACGAATTTCAAGGTCGTCGCCGCGGACGCCGTTTCGAGTGGAGGCTCCTCCATCGCGGTCGTCGCGGACCGGGCCGATTTGAAGCTCGTCCGGTGCCATCTGGAGGCCGGCCTCGGCGCCGACGGGGTTGCCCCGCCGAGCGAAGCGACCGGCGCGACCGGCGGCGTCCCCGGGAAAATGGGGTTTGCCGCATGCACCTATTCCACGGTGCAAGAGATCTCCTCGGTGTGCGGCGCCGTCGAATCGACGGGGGGATCGGGAGGATTCGGCACGTCACCGTGGGGAAAGGCCGGTCGCAATAGCTCGTTCGGCAAGGACGTGAGCGGCGGGCAGGGCGGCGAGCCCGAAGAATTCACGCTGACCGAATGCACGCCGGGCGGGCCCGGCGTGGCCGGGAGCATGGGCGTGCACGGCGCAAACGGCCTGGAAATGGGGGCGCTCTCGGCGAATGGATACGTTGGGGCGCCGGGGACGAGCGGCGGCGAAGGCGGCGTGGGATTGGCCGGCGGCGGCGGCGGCGCCTCTTTGGGCGGGTCGGGCGCGAACAAATGCCCGACGGGGAGCGCGACGCTCCACGGGGCCGGCGGCGGAAGCGGCGGCACGGGCGGCTGCGGCGGCAAAGGCGGCGCGGGCGGGGGCGCGGGCGGCGGGAGCTTTGGCCTGATGAGCCTCGACGCGCGCCTCTCCTTCGAGGCCGTCACGATCGTCACGGCGAGCGGCGGCAAGGGCGGGAGCGGGGCCGCGGGCCAGGCGGGCGGCAAAGGCGGCGCGGGAGGAATCGGCGGCACGCCGCCCCTGATCTCCCCATTGAAGCCCGGATGCGGCGGCGGGAGCGGCGGCAAGGGCGGCGACGGCGGGCACGGCGGCGGCGGGCGGGGGGGGCATTCGATCGGCATTGCCTACGTGGGGAATGCACCGCCGGCCACGGGCGTCTCGTTCGAGCTCGGGCTCGAGGGTCCCGGCGGCACGGGCGGCGATCCCCAGGATCCGGCGCCCGCGGGCGTCCGCGCAAGCACGCAAGCCTTCGACTGATTCGCTGAAAACGACGTCGCCGCGCTCCCCCGGGGGCGCGGCGACGTTCCTTGCCAACCGCGGACGTTCAGAACCTCGGCGGGCCCCCGACGACCGGCGGCGGCTTGCGGGACGCCTTCGGCGACCGCGCCTTCGCTTGCTTGTTCGACGAGGCGCTCTCCTGCTCGGCGAGGCCCGCGCCGGCCTTGTGCTCCGGGTTCGGCGCCGCGGATGACGGGCTCGGCAAGGGCGTCTCCGCGGGCCGCGCGACGCCGAGCGGCGCGACCTGCGCGCCGGGCGTGAGGAGCGGCGCCGGCGATTCTGCCACGGATTCGGCGCCTGGATTCGTCCCGCGCAGGAGAACCAGGCCAAAGCAGCCCATGGCCACGACTGCGCCGAGCCCGGCCCAGGGCCATCGTTTGGCCACGGGCAATGGCATTTCGGCACAGGGATCGGCCTCGTCCGCCGGCGCGGGCTCCTCCGCGCACAGGGCCTCCGCGGGTCCACGATATTGATCTCGCCAGCCACGCCCGCGCTCGGGTTCGTCGTCCCCACGCACGGGCGTCGCGCCGAACAGCTCCCGCGCGAGCTCGTCCTCGTCGAGAGGCACGCGTTCGAGCGGGAACACCGGCGTCCCCGAAGGCTGCGGGCCGACCTCACTCGCAGGCAAGAATCGGATCGTGACGCCGTTCGGCAGGTCGGACTCGCGCCCGTTCGAAAGGGCCGTCCATTTGATGTTCGATCGATAGAGGACGGCCGCGATCCGCGCCGCGCACCCTGCGATCTCCTCGAAGGGGGCCTCGTCGTCGTGCACGATCACGATACGCCCCGGCAGCTTGACCTCTTCGGCCACCGCCCAGCGGAGCGAGCGTGTCCCCGAGCCCGCGGCCGGCAGCCCCTCGAAGCTCGCTTGGTAGGCTTGCAAGAGCGGCAGCGCCGCGGCCGGATCCTCGCCGCGGCGGGCATACGTGTGATACCAGCCGCTGCCCTCCGCCGTCACCGCCGTACGTTCGAAGAGCCGCGCCCGGAATTCGAGCGCGGCGCGCTGCACGAACGCCGCGTCGAGATCCCGCTCGATGGCCACGATGGCGTGCGAGAACGGCGGGTCTTGCCGGCCTGCGTGGTCGCGGGCGCCGCGGATGCGCAGCCCGAAGATCAGCGCCACGCCGCCGCGCCCCGGCTCGTGTTGGGTATCGTCGCGGGAGAGGTTCCCGATCGCGAACGCGCAATCACTCGTCGTCCGCGGCTCGATGTACTTGAGCAGCCGCGAAAGGTGGCCGAAATGCTGCCGGGACAAGGGCCCCTGCGGCACCTCGGGGTGATGGATGAAATCGATCTGGTGCCCTGGGACGTTCCCGTGCAGGAAATGGTACCACGCCACGTCGGGAGGCGCCTTGTACGTCGGCGCCACGTAGCTTCCCCTTCGGTCGCCGCCGCGCGCGCTCATTCAGTTCACCCGCGAGAGTTTGGGAGGTTCGGACGACGCGCTCACCGCGGGCAGCGGGATCGTCTTCTCCGACGTCGCCGCCTTCGGCGCCTCCGAGAAGTCCTTCACCATGCGCTGCAAGAGCTGCGAATCGTACGCGTGCTTCGGGAGGATGCGCTCCACGAAATGCGAGAACAGAAGGTGGGTCGAGTGCCCAAAGTTCGCGGAGCCGACGAAGACACGGATGTCGAGCTGCATCGAGTATTTCATCAGGTTCTCGATGAGCGGGGCATAAAGCTTCTTCGCTTGCTCCTCCACTTCGAGCGGCGTGCCCGAGAGCAGGTCACTCTTGTTGATGAAGAGCACGACCGTCTTGCACGACGCCACGGTCTTCGGGCCGAAGAAATACTTGAGCGCCTGCGACTGGAACTCCTGGAGCTGCTCCTGGATGCGCCCGGGCTCGACCTTTTTTGCGTCCTTGCCGCCGAGATCGACCACGATGAGCAGGCCGTGAATCTCGTCCCCGATGAGCTCCTGTTGCGCGTCGACGATGTGCTCGCCGCCCCAATCGCCGACCTCGAAGACGTGCTCGATGACCACGTCCTTCTGGGACACGTGGCTCACCGTCCGCTCGTACCGATCGATCTTGGTGCCCGCGAGGACGCCGAGGTCGATGAGCGGGTTCGCCCATTTGAGCGTGAGCGAGGTCTTTCCCGTCGCCTTGACGCCGAGGGTGAGGATCTTGTACGTCTTGCGCGTGATCTTGGGCCGCTTTTCGAGCTCGGCCCGGAGCCAGAGGATCTCCTGCTCCTGGTGGTCGAGCCAGCCGACCTTTTTCTTGTCTTCTTCCACGGCGACGTGGAGCTTCGCCCCGAGCGCCCTGTTTTCATTTTCCAAAACCTCGGCGCGCTTGCGAGCGTCGATTTCGGCTTGTGTCGTCCGCCGATGTCGCGACGCCATGAGGACGAGCCCGGCCAGGGCGAATGCGAGCAAGATGCACGAGGCGATGAGCATCGACATGAAAGTCCCCCGAAATGGCCCCCCATCGTCGAGGACGGGACGGCCCGCGCGTCACGCAAGGCCGTCCGGCTCGTCCGTCGGCGAGCTCCAGTGTAGCCCACAATTGAATCACGGAACACAGGGTTTCGGCGGTTGTCGGGAGTCCGTTGCGCTCGGAATGCGCTCTTCGTCGTGCACGTTCTCCAGCGCCATGCGCGCGCGTGTCTTTCCTCTCCTGGCCTCGTTTGTCCTGCTCGCCTGTGGGCAGGGCCGGAATCCTTCACACGCGACCACGGTCCGAGGTTCCGAGGTCGTCCTCTCGGCCGAACGTGACGCGGGCGCGCCAGATACATCGACCTCCGAAACGAGCCCGGTCGCCGAGGAAAACCCGCCCGAGCCTCGAGGGTCGAGGGAGTGCCCTGCCGCAGCCGCCGCGCCCGAGCCTTCCTGGAAATCCATCCGGTTCGAGCTCGTGCCCCGACAACCGGAAGACGACGATACGTCGCCGGTTCCGTGGGAGGTGCAGGTCGCCGGAGGAGACGAGGAGGTGTTTCCGGCCGTGAACCACGAGGGCACGATCCTGGTCGAGCGCTTCTCGGACATGGAGAGCTTCCGCGAGGCTGTCCACGATTCGGTGGGGTTCTTTTCGGTGGTGACGGGGAAGTTGATCGGGCTCTACATGCTCTCGTCGGACCTCGGGGAATCGAGCCCCAGCCCCGCCGCGATCACCAAGGAGCGCAAGCGATTGAAGCGGGACCTCGCCGCCGCCCATCACCTTCTCGACAAGAGCACGTGGAAGCGCGTGTCGTCGGGGCGAAAGCCCGACGGGCCGTGCCCCGGGACGCCCTTCACGAAGCTCGACCGGGAGCGGGACGAGCGCGACGGCTTTCGGTGGCCACGCGTGACGCGGTTCGATCGGGAGGGGCTCGATTTTGAATATCAGCCTTTTCAGGAGGAGGAAGGGGTCAAGGTCGAGGAAAAGATCATCGTCCGAGCGCTCCAGGCCGACGGGACGATTCACACGGTGGCGCTTCCCCACAACCTCGTTCCGCCCGGAAAGACCACCTGGATGGCCGACACGAGCGGGACGTGTGGTTGGTCCGAGGGGTTCTACGGGTTCGGCTCCCGAGAGCTCGGCGTCTTTTTCGTGTACGGTGACGAGAATTTCGGCGGGGATAGCTGCGGGGCCGAGCTCGCGGGGAAGCGCATGTCCGTGATTCGGCTTCCGCCGGCGCTCCGAACCTCACGCTGAAGCGACGAGAGGGTTGCCTTCTCGGCCGCCGTGTGGCAGGGTCGCGCCGTGGCATTCCTTCGGCTGCGCTGAGCTCGGCATCCTCGTCTCCTTGCATCCCCGGCATGGCTGGGTCGATGCAGCGAGCGCGTGGGTGCTTGTCCGTGCCCGCTTCCCCCGGGGAAGACGGGGCGCGGTGGCTCACGCCGGCAGCCTGGCAGCCCACGGTGAATGCTCTCTCTTGAGCTGCCGGTCGTGAGACGGCGCGTTGCGCGTCTTCCCCTTCCGTATGCGCCTTCGGGCGCGCGAAGAGGAGTTTTTCATGACTGAAGGTAACAATCTCTCGTCCGCGACATCTTCGTCCTTCGAGCCACTCGATTCTGCCCCCGCGCTCCTCGCGGCCGCGCGCCGCGCGGGGCTCCGGGTCACGACCGAAATGGCCGATTTCGATCGAAGTGGCCTCGATTTCCTCGTGGTGCACGCCCACGACGAGGAAGGCGTGCCGTGGGTCGTGCGGACGCCGCGGCGCTTGTCCGTGGCCTCCGCCGCGCGCGTCGAAGCGCGGGTGCTCGACCTCGTGCGCGCGCACCTGCCCGTCGCCGTGCCGCATTGGCGTGTGTTCACCGATCAGGTGATCGCCTACCCGCGCCTCGGCGGCGTCCCGGCCGTCACCATGGATCCCGCGGCCGGCGTCGTCTGGAATCGTATCGATCCACAAGCCCCCGCGGCCGTGTTCATCACGTCGTTCGCCGAGGCCCTCGCGGCACTCCAGAAGGTGGACGCCCGTGCGATCGAGGCGGCGGGTGTTCCCACGAAATCGATCGACGAGGCCCGCGCCGAGATCGCCCGTGCCATGGACGATACACGCGCCGTGCTCGCGCCGTCCGAGGTGGTCTGGGCGCGCTGGCAACGCTGGCTCGCGAATGACGCGATCTGGCCGCGCCACCGCGCCCTGGTGCACGGCGATCTCCACCCGGGCCATCTGCTGCTCGACGAGGAGGGTCGGTTGACGGGGATCCTCGACTGGACCGAGGCCCACCTCGGGGATCCGTCGATCGATTTCGCGCTCTTCGTCGGCACGTTCGGCAAGGCCGCGCTCGAATCGTGTATCGAGCGGTTCGAGGCGGCCGGAGGCACGACGTGGAGTGGACTCGCCGCGCACGCCGCCGAGCGCTGGGCCGCGTTCCCCGCGCTCGGGGCGAAGTGGGGACTCACGACGGGAAATGAAAGCGTGATCGAGTTCTCCCGGACGATGCTGGCGACGATCGCCCAAGAAAGCGGGTAACCTCAGGAACCCTGCAATCGCCAGGGCGGAAAACGTCGCGCCTCCCCGGCCCGATAGAGACATACCCGGTTGCCCGCTGGATCCGTGAGGTACGCCTCGCGCCAGAGCCAGCGCTGGTCCGTGGGAAGCACGTCGAAGGTGAGGCCCGCCTTCGATAGGCGCTCGACCGTCGCGTCGAGATCGTCCTCCTCGAAATAAACGACCACGCCGTCCTTTCCGGGCGGCGTGGTCTGGAGGTGCAACGAGAACGTGGCCGGCTCGCCGCCGGCCGCGTCGGGGCATTCGAAGCGCGCGTAGTGGTCGGCGCGCACGATCAGCCGCAAGCCGAGCGCCTGGTAGAAGGCAATCGAGGCGGCGATGTCCGTGGCCGGCACGGTGACCTGGTTCATTCGCATGAACCAAGTGTATGGCGGCCGGCGCCGCGGGAGCAAGGTGGTTCTCCGCGGCGGCCCGGGGCGGGACATTGCATGGGGCATACGACCTGCACCGAGCCCGCCGCGGCATTGAAGGCCTCGCCCTCGCTGCCGGAATCGACCGTGTTCGACTGGATCGAATCGGAGGGATCTTCTGGCGGAGGTCGAGGACCTTCTGGCGGAGGTCGAGTGACCTCCTGGCGCCCGTCGAGGACCTCCTGGCGCTCGTCGACGACCTCCTGGCGCTCGTCGACGACCTCCTGGCGCTCGTCGACGACCTCCTGGCAGAGGTCGACGATCTCCTGGCGGAGGTCGAGGGACCTCCTGGCAGAGGTCGAGTGATCTCCTCGACCGGGTCGAGGACCTCCTGGCGCTCGTCGAGGTCCTCCTGGCGCTCGTCGAGGTCCTCCTGGCGCGCGTCGACGACCTCCTGGCGCTCGTCGACGCGCTCTGCCCCGTGGTCCTTTCTAAGGAACGTTCCGGGCCCCCGGCCCCGCGAGGGCCACGGCGGGCGCGGGCGCGGGCGCGGGCGCGGGCGCGGGATCGGCGCGCACCATCTTCGCGAAGTGCGCGTCGAGCCAGCGCTCGGCTTCTGCGAGATCGGGGGTGCTGCGGAACGACTCGGCGCGCTTGAGCACGTCGATGAGCAGCGTCTCCTCGTGGACGGGGTAGGCCAGCGACAGCGCTCCATCCGCGAGGTGCGTCTCCCAGCGGCCGCGCACCGCGGCCCAGAACGGGGCGGTCTCCTTCCAGTAGCGCTGCGCGGAGCTCAGCGGATCGGCGATGCGGGTGTACTCGTTGAAGCCGAACTCCCGAACCAGCGGCCGCTCGGCGCCGTCGCGGCGGATGACCTTGGTGTTGTCCTGCTCGTGGGTCCAGCCGAGCGGCGTGATGGTGTGCCGGTTCTCGGCGATGATGACGTCGTAGTCCTTACGCGAGGAGTACTCGCGGCGCGGGAGCGGGCGCAGCGTCGTCTCCGAGGTCCAGGTCGACGAGCTCTTCTGGTGCACCCAGGCGCCGCTGCCGGCGTAACGGGGCGCATCGTTGACTTCGTAGACGAGCTGGGTCCACGTGCCCGCGCGTTCCTGCTCGCTCCGCGTGCGCCGGTCGAACTGCTGCGCGCCGAGGAACCGGAAATGCTCGGGCGCCTCGTAGACCCACACCTGGCGCCAGTGCTTGACCACCATGCCCGCGGGGAGCACCAGCAGGTGCTGGAGCTCGATGCGCCGCGGCTCGTCGCTCACCACCACCACCGCCTCCGTGCCGGTCACGTCCTTCACAGGGCGCGGGAGGTAGCCCGGTTCGAGGAGCGTCGTCTCGTCGAAGTGGAACGACACGCGGTAGTTGCCGGCCATCGCGAGGATCGCGCGGCGGTCGCAGTCGAAGGCAGCGACGCCCGGCCCACACCAGGCCTCGGTGCGGGGGACGCCCTGGGCGAGCCGGTCGCCTCGCGAGCCTGCATGTCCACATCCCACGAGCATCGTCGTCGCCAGAGACAGAGCCAGAGCCACAGTGCGCATACGGAGGCTCGTAGGTTTCGTTGCGAATGAAAGTCAATATCAAAAAGAGGACGCGGCAAAAATAGAACGCTCGCTCACGTCGCGAACGAAAGGCGCGCGACCGCGGCGTGCAGAAGGAGGTGGCCCGCGCCGACCCGCGCGGGGAGCGTGCGTCAGCTCAGCGGCTCGTGATGATCGTGCGCGACCACGCCGCGCTTCCAGTGCCCCGAGGCGTGGATCCGTGCGCGCGCGAAGCCTCGCTCGCGCAGGAGCACGCGCATCACCGCAGAGGTTTCGGAGGCCTCCCCCGCGAGCCAGGCGAATCCCTCGCCCGGATCACGAAGCTCGGCCGCGCGCACGATGTCCCCGAGCCGCTGGGCCATGTCCCCCGCTCCGCCCCCCTCCGCGCGGTGCACCCAGCGGGTCTCCACGCCCGGCCGGGCGAGCTCGGGCCACGCGGCCTGGTCGTTCGTGTCCTCCACCAGCGCGACCACGAAGTTGTGCACGGTCGACGGCGTCTCCTCCAGGCGACGTACCATCTCCGGCAGCGCCGTCTCGTCGCCCACGAAGAGCTGCCACGCCGGTTGCAGCCGGAGCAAGCGCGAGCCACGCGGCCCGGCGAGGCCCAGCACGTCGCCCGGCGTCGCGCGCGCCGCCCAGGAGGAGGCGACGCCATGCCCGTGCAACAAGAAGTCGACGTCGATGGTGTCCGCGTGCCGCGCCCGGATGGTGTAGTCGCGTGCGATCGGACGCGCGCCCGGCGGCGGCCGAATTTCGCCGCGCTCGTCGACGATGGGCAGCGCAGGCTCGGACTGTCCCTCGGCGGGGAACAAGAGTTTTACGTGATCCTCCGGTGCCAGGGAGACGAAGCCCTCGAGTTCGGGACCGCCGAGCGTGATGCGACGCATCCGCGGCGAGAGCTCGCGGACGTGGGCGACGACCAAACGGCGAACCTTCAGCGG
Source organism: Polyangium sorediatum (assembly GCF_029946465.1). Taxonomy (NCBI): domain Bacteria; kingdom Pseudomonadati; phylum Myxococcota; order Polyangiales; family Polyangiaceae; genus Polyangium; species Polyangium sorediatum. The sequence continues at coordinate 27,199 of NZ_JARZHI010000068.1, read as the reverse complement.
ATGACGAACGATCTCGAAGGGCGAGTCTTCACGGTTCATGGAGGACACTCCTGCGGAGACGAAGGTGGGCGGCCTTCGTGGATCAGGCAAGCGAGATACGTCCCCCCTGGCATCGACGGCCCACGGTAGGTGCCGGTCCGCACCAACACGGGGGGCAGCGCGAACCTGCCGATCGCCCCCTCGGGAAAGCATCGTCCGCGCGAGGGGCTTCCGCGGTCAGGAGGGGGAAAGCGGCAGGGGGTGCGGGGCAGCTCTCGATACCAGGCGAATCCGCCCGAGCGATTCGAACACAAACGGATTCCGGCCGCGGCGCGTGTATCGTTCGCGCATGGCTGCCCCTCCCGAAGCGCGCGCCGATGGCTCTCTCTCGGCCGATCTGCGCGCGCTCGCCGCCTCTCCGCGCGAGCTGTGGACCGTGTACGCGATGAAGCTCCTCGAGTCCGTCGCGTATTTCGCCATCTGGTCGCTCCTCGTGATTTTCTTGTCGGACGACCACGGCTTCTCCGATACCGCCGCCGGCTCGGTCGCGGGCACCTGGCTCACGGTCATCAGCCTCGTCATGTTCTTTGCGGGCTTCATCGCCGATGGCCTCGGGATCCGGCGGGCGCTCGTGATCGCGGCGCTCTCCACCGCCGTCGGCCGGGGCATGCTCGCGTTCGCCGGCGACAAGATGACCATTTATGCGTCGCTCGCCGCATCGGTCTGGGGCATTGCGTGCATGAAGCCCACGATGAACGCGGCCGTGCGCAGCTACACGACCCCGGCGACGGTCTCGTTCGCGTTCTCGTTTTATTATGTGCTCATGAACATCGGCTCCCTCGCCCAAGGGCCGCTCATCACCGAGTTCCGCAAGTGGTTCAAGGGCGGCGCGACGATCGCCGGGGTCACCTTCTCGTCGAGCCAGATGGTCTTCCTCGTCGGGTTCGTCGTCTCCTGCGTCAATGTCGTCCTCGCGCTCTCGATGCGCGAGGCGAAGCCGGCGGCGTCCTCGGACAAGCCCACGAAAAACCCGCTCATGATCGCCCGCGAGGTGCTGCGCGAGCCGTCCTTCTGGATCTTCCTGGGGTTCATCGCGCTGCTCACGTTCGTCCGCCTCGTCCTCCAGCACGCGCATTTGACCTGGCCGAAGTACACGCTCCGCGAGTTCGGGCAGGATTTCCCGTTCGCGTATTACTGGTCGATCAACCCCGCCATGATCATCGTCCTCACGCCGGTGGCGACGGCGCTCACGCGCAGGTACCCGCCCTACCCCGTGATCACGATCGGCGCGACGATCACCGCGTTCTCCGTGCTCGCGATGGCCGTCTCGACGACCGTGGCCGCGAGCGTGGTGTTCATCGTCCTGCTCTCGATCGGCGAGGCGCTCTGGTCGCCGCGGCTCTACGAATACACGGCGACGATCGCCCCGCCCGGGCGCGAGTCGAGCTACATGGGGCTCTCGGAGATTCCCCTGTTCCTCGCCAAACCTTTCGTGGGCTTCCTCAGCGGCTACCTGCTCAGCGTGTATTGCCCACAGACCGGCCCGCGGGACTCGCAGCCGATGTGGCTCGTGATCGGGCTCATGACGATCGCGGCGCCGGTCTGCATGCTCGTCTTCCGCCGGAACATCGAGCGCCGCGCGCCCGCGGAGGCCACGCCAAAACCCGAAGCCGCCTGAGCCAAGGCGCGCTCAGGGACCCGTGCCCCCGGCGCGCGGCGCCATCATCGCGCTCCGCACGCCGGCGCGCGGGGCATCCGCGGCGAGCGTCATCTCCCGCCCGGCCCCCTTCACGCCGAGGGCCGCGAGGATCTCGGCCGTCTCGGGAAAATCCGCTCGATCGATGTACCGCTCGAAGAGCGGCCCCATGACGGCTTGACCCGTCTTTTGATCGACGAACGCGGCGAACTGCTCGGCAGACCACGCCTCCTCGGATCGGGCACAACAGCGCGCGAGCTCGCGCAGCGGTCCATCGAGGCCGCCTTCGACGCCCCGCTTCCGCAGCTCGACGTCCGCGAGGAGCGAAAGGGCCGCGCCAGCCCAATACACGCGCTGGTAGGCGTGTGTCTCGTGCATGTCGATGCTCTCCTGCCGCAGCGTACGCCCTGTCCCGCGGCGGCTCCCCCGCCGAAAGCCGTCCTGCAAATCGTCCCAGGCGCCCTGTTCCTTCGTCATCCCCGCCCGCGCCATCAGGATGTACGTGTAATACGTCGCGAGCCCTTCCGACAGCCAGACGTCCTTTGACTGGAACCGCGGCGCCGACAGATGGAAGAGCTCGTGCACGGCCGTCCACTCCGCGTCGAGCGCCTCGGGCGTGATGGACGATCCCACCAGGATCATCACCGTCGGTCCGCCGCCGCGCAGCGCCATGCCGAATCCGACGTCCGATCCCGGCTGCGGGATGAGCAGCGCCATCACGCGCGGAACGGGAAACCCGTCGTGGAGGTGGGTCAGCGCGGACGCGCTCCTCTGCATCCATTGCGTGACGAGCGGCGCCCGCGCGCCGAACCCGCCACCGAGCGAGACGAGATCGAGCTCGGCCCCGCCCACGCGCACCGTCTCCCGTTCGAGTTTTCCAAAGGCACCCGCGCCACGCATCGTGAATGCGGTCTCCGGCACACGATACCCTCGTGGATCCCCGGGCCAGGGGACGGCGGCGTGAACGCCTGGCGGGAGCGTGAAGCTCGCCGTCAAGCGCGTCCCGGGGGGCCTGGGCTCCGGCGCGAGCAACCAGACATCGGGCGCCGCGAGCACGTGGGCATCCCCGTGCGTGATCCAGAACCCCTCCCCCGGCGGCCCCAGGTCCACGTCGTACCCGATGCAAGCGCCGTCCGCCATCGATGCAATGGGAACGGCGTCCTCCTCGAATGCGAGCGGCACGTCGCCCGTGGCCTGCACGAGGCGCGGCCGGCGCACGCGATCGAGGAGCTCGGGCGTCGTCATGCGCAGGTGGGTGAACCGCAGATCCCGGGGACACACCGTGGCCGAAAGCGTGCGCAGCTCGGGGTCGACCTCAAAGGAATAATGCACCGCCGGGGTATCCCCCGTCGCGCCGCTCGCCGGCGTCGTGGGCGCGCCTCCGCACCCGCTGAGGAGGAACAGGCCCAGACAAACGGACCGCCGGACGAACAGGCCTTCCCGTCGCGCCATGATCCATGTCTACACCCTTCGTGTTTGGTTTCAAGGGGCCCCGCCGGGCCGCGGGGGAGCTGTCACGGGCGCACGACGGACGGCTGTAATGGGCGGCGCCCTCCTGCGTCGGCAGGGTCGTACCCCTGCACCACGTGAAGGAGCTTGGTCATGCATGCAAAGCGTATCTACGAGGCGCTGGCCGCCCTCGGGGCGGGCGCCCTGCTCGCCGGTTGCACCACGTCCCCGGCGCCGACGGACGGCCCGGACGTGAAACCTGTGGCCGAGGCCCCCGCCGCAATGCCTCCGCCGGCCCACGACATGCCCGCAGCCGCGACACCTGCGGCCATCACCCCCGCGCCCCCGAGCGCAACGCCCCCGCCCTCCGCGGCTCCTGCAAAGGTCGCGGCAAAACCCGCTGCGGCACCTCCCCCGTCGCCCGTGACCGCGACCCCGGTCGAGCCTGCCGAAAAGCCCGCGCCGGCCCCTGCGACGACCCCGACGGCCGCGCAAAAGCACGGCGCACAGATGAGCTGCGGGGAAGGTTCCTGCGGGTGACGCACGAAGCGCCGGAGCTCGCGGGGAGGGCCGAGAGCTCCGGCGCGCTCGCCCGCGCATCAGGCAGCGCGGGGGCGCGACGTATACCCGGCATCGCGCAGCGCCTCGATGAGCGCATTCGTCGGCGCGCTCGACGGGTCGTGCGTCACGAGGACGGTGCCCTCGCGGAGCTTCACGTCCACCTTCTCGACGCCCTGGATCCCGCGCAGCGCGCTGTCGATGTGGCGAATGCAGGAGGGGCAGCTCATCCCCTCGACGTGGAGCAACGTTTCGTTCATGGCGTCTTTCCTTCTTCCGGGAGCGGCCCGTTCGCCGCCCACACCCCGAAGACGCAGCCGCCTGCCTTTCATTTCACCCCCTCCGCCGGTGTAATGCGCCGGGCCGGAGCGCGTCTGCGCCGGTCGACAGCGAGGTTTCATGTCGACCGCATCCGCCCCCGCCCTCCTCCCCGAACCTTCCGCCGCCGCGGCCCACCGTATCGACCTGCCCGTCGAAGGCATGACCTGCGCCGCCTGCGTGCGGCGCATCGAGCGCGCCTTGCTCACGACCCACGGCGTCCACGAGGCCAAAGTCAACCTCGTCACGCGCACGGCCACGGTCACGTACGATCCCGCGGCCTCCGACCCCAACGCGCTCGTCACCGCCATCGAACGCGCGGGCTACACCGTCCCGCAACCCGCAGCCGCGCCGGCCACCTCCGCCGCCGCGCCGATCGAACGAACCCACGCCGCCGACGCGAGCCTCGACCACGAGCGCCGCGGGCTCCGGCGCGACTTCGCCCTTGCGCTTGGGCTCTCCGTCCCGCTGCTCGTCCTCGGCATGTCCCACGGCCGCATCCCCGGCGCGGACGGGCCCCTCGGGCGCTTCGTGCAGCTCGCCCTCGCGACCGCCGTGATCCTCGGCCCCGGCCGCCGCTTCTTCCGCCTCGCCTGGGCCGCGCTCCGGCATCACGCCGCCGACATGAACACGCTCGTGGGCCTCGGGACTGGCGCCGCGTGGGTCTACTCCGCGATCGCCGTCCTCGCGCCCAGCCTCTTCCCGCACGCCGCGCACGGCCAGCGCCCGCACGTCTATTTCGAGGCCGTCGGCGCCATCGTGAGCTTCGTCCTTCTCGGCAAGCTCCTCGAAACCCGCGCGAAAAAACGCCTCACCGACGCCGTACGCGGGCTCGTCGCGCTCCAGCCGAACACCACGCGGCGCCTGCGCGGCGACGTCGAGGAGGAGATCCCGCTTTCCCAGCTCGCGCCGGGCGACCTCGTGCGGGTTCGTCCCGGCGAACGCCTGCCGAGCGACGGCGACGTGGTCTCCGGCGCGTCGGCCGTCGACGAATCGATGCTCACCGGCGAGAGCCTGCCCGTCGACAAAACCGCAGGATCCGCTGTGTTCGGCGGCACGCTGAACCAGAGCGGACAGCTCACGGTGCGCATCACGAAGACCGGCGCGGAGACCACGCTCGCGCAGATCGCCGTGGCCGTCGAAGAAGCCCAGGGCTCGAAAGCGCCCATTGCGCGCCTCGCGGACACGGTCAGCGGGGTCTTCGTCCCGGTGGTGCTCGGCATCGCGACCGTCGCGTTTGCCGCGTGGCTCTTCGTCGACCCTTCCGCGACGGGCCTCGCCGCTGCGGTCGAGCGGTTCGTCGCGGTGCTCGTCATTGCTTGCCCCTGCGCGCTCGGCCTCGCCACGCCTGCGGCCGTCGCCGTGGGCACGGGCCGCGGCGCCGAGCTCGGCGTGCTCGTGAAGGGCGGCACCGCGCTCGAAGCGGCGAGCCGCGTGGACACGGTGATCCTCGACAAAACGGGAACGGTCACGGCCGGACGGCCCACGCTCTCGGCCGTGCAGCCCCTGCCGATCTTCAGCGACATCGAGCTCCTCCACCTCGTGGGATCCGCCGAGCTCGGGAGTGAGCATCCGGTCGCAAAAGCCCTCGTCGACGGGGCGCGCGCGCGAGGCCTCGCCCTCGTGGCCCCCGAGGACTTCCGCGCGGACGCGGGGCGCGGCGTGATCGCGCGTGTCGCGGGGCGCGAGGTTCGCATCGGCACCACGCGTTACCTCGCGGAGCACGGCATCGATGCCTCCCCCCTCGAAGAAGCTGCGGACGCGCTCGCGCAGGGCGGGAACACGCCTTCCTTCGTCGCCATCGAGGGCAAGCTCGCCGGCCTCGTCGCGGTCGCGGATCTGCCGACGGCGGAGGCGAAAGAAGCCGTCGCCGCCCTGCACGCGCTCGGCGTGCGTGTCGCCATGGCGACGGGCGATCGCGAGGCCACCGCGCGCGCCGTGGCGCGATCGCTCGGGATCGACGAGCTGCACGCGGACGTGCGGCCCGAGGACAAAGCACGAATCGTGTCCGAAGCGCGCGCAAGCGGGCGCGTCGTCGCGATGGTCGGCGACGGCATCAATGACGCTCCGGCGCTCGCCGGCGCCCACGTCGGCATCGCGGTCGCGAGCGGCACCGACATCGCGGTCGCCGCGGCCGACATCGCCCTGCTCCGCGGCGGAATCGCCTCTCTCCCCACCGCGCTCGGCCTCGCGCGCGCCACGCTGCGCACCATCCGCCGAAACCTCTTCTGGGCCTTCGCCTACAACGTGCTCGGCATCCCCATCGCCGCGGGCGCGCTCTATCCGCTGACTGGCTGGCTCCTCTCGCCGGTGCTGGCGAGCGCGGCCATGAGCCTGTCGAGCGTGTCCGTCCTCCTCAGCTCCTTGCGGCTGCGCGCGTACGGCGCGAACCAATGAGCAAACGCGCCACGTTGACAGAAGCGCCCACCGAGGGGACAAACGAGCCCATGGCCGATCCTCGCCCGACCTCGGAGACGACCGCCGCCTTGCCCATGGAGGGCGACGTCGCGCGTGTCCTCGTCGACAACCACCGGGAGTTTCTGGCGTTCCTCGAACGCCGCCTCGGGGACCGCGCCCTCGCCGAGGACATCCTGCAAGAGGCGTTCACGCGTGGGCTCCAGCGCCTCGACACGCTCCAGAAGGACGAATCCGCGATCGCCTGGTTCTACCGCCTCCTGCGCAACGCCGTCGTCGATCACCGCCGCCGCCAGGGCTCCGCGCGCCGCGCGCTCGACGCCTTCGCCTCCGAGGTCGAGGATCACGCCGAGCCGAACCAGGAGGTCCGCGGCGCGATCTGCCAATGCGTCACGCGCCTCGCGAAGACGCTCAAACCCGAATACCGCGCCGCGCTCGAGCGCATCGAGGTGGAGGGCGTCGCGGTGAAGGACTTCGCCGACGAGCAGGGCATCACGCCCTCGAACGCGGCCGTGCGCGTCTTCCGCGCGCGCGAGGCGTTACGGAAGCAGGTCGCCATCTCCTGCGGGACCTGCGCCGAGCACGGCTGCGTCGATTGCACGTGTGATCCCGAGGCGCACGCGCACAGCGGCTGCGCCCCGAAGGCCTGACGCTTTGCGGATCACGACCTCGACGGCCGCGCCCGCGCGACCGACACGATCACGACGCCCGCGATCACGATGATCGCCGCGAGCCACGTCGTCGCCGAGGCCGCCTCGCCGCCGAGCCAGATCCCGAGCGCGATGGCGACGAGCGGATTCACGTACGCATAACTCGTCGCAATGGCCGGCCGCGTGTTCCGGATGAGGTAGCCGTACGCGGAGAACCCCACGATCGAGCCGAACACCGTCAGATACGCGAGCGCCGCGAGCGAGCGGGCCGAGGGCGCGACCGGAAACGACTCACCAAGAACCGGCGCGAGGGAGAGCATGATCACGCCGCCCGCGATCATCTGCGCGGCCGAGGCCATGAGGCCCTTCGGCAGGTCCATCGATCGGCTGAAGAGCGAGCCGAGCGCCCAGGCGAACGGCGACAGCATCATCAGCAAGAGCCCGCCCGTCGAGCCGCCCATCGCGCCGCCGAGGTGCAAGAGCGCGGCGCCCGTGAAGCCGACCAGGAGGCCCGTCCATTCTCCGGCCGAAGGCGCGGCGGACGAGCCTTCGCGGCCCCTCCGGCGCTGCACGAACGCCGCGGCGCTGCCGAGCACGGCGACCCAGAGCGGCATCGTCGTCACGACGACCGCGGCCACGCCCGAGCTCACCCACCCCCGCTGCTGCCCGATCGCGAGAAACCCATTGCCACAGGCGAGCAAGAGCGCGCCCACGAGCGCGGCCCCGGCCCATTGCCTCCGCGTCGGCGCGGCCTCGCCGCGCAGCCGCAGCGCCCCGTACAGAATGCCTCCCGCCAGCACGAACCGCGTGCCGCCCATGTAAAACGGCGGCAGCGTCTCCAGCGCGATGTGCATCCCGAGGTACGTCGAGCCCCAGATGACGTAGAGGGAAAAGAGCGAGACCAAGACGAGCCATTGCTGCCGCAAGGCCGCGAGGACCCGCCGAAGCTTCCCGGAGACACCTTCTCTCGACACCGTGATGTGCGCCCGCGAAAGGGCCTCGACCACCACGAGCCCTTGATCGGCGCCACGGTAGCAGCCGCCCGCCGAGAGCACCACGTCGTCCGGATCACCCTCGCGCGTGAGCCAGACCGAGCCGCTCGTACACGCGAGGGCGAACGGCCCCCGGAGCTTCTGCGCCCACAACGCACCTTTGGCAAGATCGAGCTCGACAGGGTGCGGCGTCAAGGGAGCCACGCCCGCGCGAAACCTTGGCACGGTCATCATACCCCAAGCTTGACCCCGGACCGGCAGCCGGCACAGATGCAGTTGCTCGGCATGTGCGACCGGTACAGTCGAACGAAACCCGTGCTGTGCTGGTCGACGCCCGCGGCAACTGTACCGGTGCGCGGGAGGCCCACGCGCGGTATCCTCGGCCCTCGTGCAGCAAGAAACCGTCGCCGCCGGGCAGGGGCTTCTTTACGAGCGCGTCGCCGCGCACATCGAGGAGCTGATCGAGCGGGGCACGCTCCGCCCCGGTGATCGGATCCCCTCGGTGCGGCGGCTCGCGCGCCAGCAGGGCGTCAGCATCGCGACGGTCCTGCAGGCCTACCTCGAGCTCGAGAATCGTGGGGTCATCGAGGCGCGGCCCCAGTCGGGACATTACGTGCGGGCGCGCCGCGCGCCGCTCCCGCCCGAGCCCCGCGCGGCGCGCGCGTGCACGACCACGAGCCGCCCGAGCATCGGAACCCTCGTCGCGAGGCTCTACGGCGCCGGCCGAGATCCGAGCATCGTGCCGCTCGGCGCGGGGTTCCTCGATCCCGAGCTCTTGCCGACCGAGCGGCTGAACCGCTCCTTGAGCCTCATCGCCCGGAGCGCGGGCGGCGCGGGCGTGGCCTACGACCTGCCGCCCGGCCTCGTCGCGCTGCGCCGGCAAATCGCGCGTCGGTCCATCGAATGGGGCTGCGCGCTCTCGACGGACGACATCGTCACCACCGTCGGCGCGGCCGAGGCGCTCCACCTCTGCCTGCGCGCAGCCACGCGGCCGGGCGACACGGTGGCCGTCGAATCGCCCGCGTATTATGGCCTCTTGCGCCTCCTCGCCAGCCTCAACATGCGGGTCATCGAGATCCCCTCGCACCCGCGCACGGGCCTCGATCTCTCCGCGCTCGCGGAGGCGATGGGGCGCCACCGCATTCGCGCCGTGATGGCGATCCCGAACTTCAACAACCCGCTCGGCTCCTTGATGCCGGACGAGGCGAAGGAGGAGCTCGTGGAGATGCTCGGACGGCGGGAAATCCCGCTCATCGAGGACGACATCTACGGCGACCTCCATTTCGGCGACGAGCGCCCGCGGCCGGCCAAGGCCTTCGACAAACGTGGCCTCGTGATGCTCTGCTCCTCGTTCTCGAAGACGGTGGCGCCGGGGTATCGTGTCGGCTGGGCCGCGCCGGGCATCTTCCGCGAGGAGGTCGAGCACCTCAAGTTCGCGCAGAGCGTGGCCACCGCGACCTTGCCGCAAATGGCCGTCGCGGATTTCCTCGACAATGGCGGCTACGACCATCACCTGCGCGCGCTGCGGCGCAAGCTCGCGGCGCAGGTCGAGCGGGTGAGCGAGGCCGTGGCCGAGCATTTCCCGCCCGGAACGCGCATTTCGCGGCCTGCGGGAGGATTCCTTTTGTGGGTGGAGCTGCCGCCGGGCACGAGCGCGCTCCTGCTCTTCGAGCGCGCGCTCGCGCGTGGCATTGCCATTGCGCCGGGGCCGCTCTTCTCGGCGAAGCAGCGCTTCACGGGGTACATCCGCTTGTCGTGCGGGCACCCGTGGTCGGAGCTCTTCGATCACGCGATTCGTACGCTCGGGAAGCTCTGCGCGGAGTGCGCGGGGTAGGTCCCCCCGCCTCCCGGAGCCATCGTCGGGTCCGAGAGGGGATTCCCCAGGATCGGTGACACGCCCGGCGTGTGTCCGCGGGGGCCTGGTCGCACGGCAGCTCCCTCCGACGCCCATGGGGCCCGCATCCCTCGGCCCGACGCTCGGGCTTCCCCCGCTCCACGACCGCGCTCCCCCTGCCCCACCAGACGATCCCCCCCGGGGGATCCCGCCGGGGAGCAGGGGAATGTACGATCGGACACGGGGGATCACGTTCCGGAGCAGGGGGATCACTTCCGGGAGCAGGGGGATCACTTCCGGGAGCAGGGGGAATGTGAAGTCGGATACGGGGATCGACGTTCCGGAGGGGGGGAATCACCTCGGGGAGCGGGGGAGTGCCCCGCGAGCTCGCGAACGAAGGGCTCGGCATGCCACTCGGCAGCCCCGCCGAGGTGGCGACGAGCGGAGATGATGAAGGCCCTCGGCTCACGGGCGCACGCGCACGCCCTGCCCCGTCGCAATGCCCATGAGCACCGCCGCATGTGTGTCGGAGATCCCGAGCAGCGAAAGGATCTCGAGCGCCCCTGTCCAGGCCGGGGCGCCGGGCGCGTCCACGGCGAGCCCTCCTTGCGCGCCCACGAAAAACGTCGTGGTGAACGGCACCGGCTCCCTGTGGCTCGTCGTATGCATATCGGGCCCGAGCCCGAGCGAGATTTTTTGGTCCATGATGTTTTCCCCCTGCCGCAGAGGGACCGACAGGGCCACGACGGGCCCGCCGTACGGGCTCACGAGCCAGGGCGCGCTCCCCGCTTCCCCGCCGACCTCGAACGAATGGCCGAAGAGCGGCGCACCGTCGAGCGTCAGCGCGACCGTCCCCTTGTTCGTGCCCGCGATCCCCGCGCCTGCCTTCAGCGCGAACCAATCGAGCTCGCCCGGATTGAACCGTCCCCACGTCCGCGCCGCATAAAGAAAGCGCGGATGACCGTGCCGGGGGAGGAAGCCCGACCCGGAATCGTCGCCGTCGTCATCCAGATTGAGCGCGCCCGAGAGCCCGCCGCCCACGGTCGCCCATTCGTTGACCTGGGATTCCACCCGCAGCTCGGCCCCGACCCCGGCATCGAGCCAGATCCCCGCGCCGAGCCCCACGACGAGCATGACCCGCGTGTCGCCCGGCTCGTTCGGCGCGACCCTCGCGAGGTTCGGCATGAGCGGCGGAGGGGAGATGACGTTGCAGCTCAAAGAAAATGCGGAGAGCGCGGCGCCAAGAAGGAGGCTGTGGTTCCGGGACATCACCCACCCTTCTATCATGACGGGCTCACTTCTTGTGGAAATCGAGCCGCCGTGGGGGACGGCAGAAGGCCCCGGTCTGGGCCCCCGGGCCCTCGGGGGGATCGTCGGTGAAGGCCGAAGCTTCGAGCGGGCGCACGGTACGCCCGGCGCGATCGACGATCTCGTAATATTCCGTGGGGCCGGGGCTACGCCACCCCTCGGCGTAGAGGTGGCCTCGATGAGGCCCGGTGCGAATGGCGACGACGCAATCGGTCCCTCCCGCGATGGCCTTCACCACAGGCGTTTTTTCCCGCAGGTCGACGCCGCAGACGCTCGTGTGGGTATACCGGGGGATCTCGTAGCCCCGCGCGTCGATCAACACCAGATCGTCGAACGCGAAGACCGGGGACCACAAGCTCAGGCACGTGCCGTTTTTCGCGATCTCACGGGTTTGCCCGGTCGCGAGGTCGTGGAGCAGAATACGATTGTCGGTGAGCTGCATGCCTTCCTCGTCGACCGGCGCAATCCCCTCGGCCCGCACGAAGACGACCCGCTTGCCATCCGGGGAGAGCGCGGGCGACTTGTCTTTCCCCGAATCAGTGAGCTTGCGCGTCGCTCCATCCTCCGCGCAATAATAGATATGGCCCTCGTGGGCCTCCACGCCGGGGCGCGCCTCGGCCCCCGCGCACGGCGGCGCGGCCGCTGCGGCGACGGAAGCGCTCGGCGCGGCCGCGGCGGAAGCTTCGGGGGGCGACGCGGACGCAGCCGGGGTCGCCTCCAACTTCGCGGAAGGCGCGGGATCCTTGCTCTCCCCGCGTGAACAGCCGGACGCGACCAGGGCCACCGCTATCATGAACGCGGCCTGTGGTTTGCCTTTCTGCCGGGTCGCGGTAGGGAGCACGGGCATGGCGGCGAAAACGCGCCGGAGCGCGTCGACCTTCCCCCTTGGAGTTCCTTCATGACCTCTCGATACAACGTGCTCTCGCCGGAGTTCAGAACCAACCCCTACCCGATTTATGCGGACATGCGCCGCGACGCGCCCGTCTGCCAGGTGGACCCGGGTGGCATGTGGGCCGTCACGCGGCACGACGACGTCCTCTTCGTCCTCAAGCATCCCGAGCTCTTTTCGTCGCGCGGCTTTGGCCTGGCGGTGAACCCGCCGTGGCTCGGCGGCAATCCGTTCGCCGATTCGATGATCACCCTGGATCCGCCCCAGCACGGGCGGCTCCGCGCGCTCGTCTCGAAGGCCTTCGGCACCTTTGCCATGGCGCGGGTGGAGCCACGCGTGCGGGCCTTTGCCGAACAAGCCGTCGCCGAGCTGCCGCTCGGACAACCGATCGACATCATGCCGCCTTATGCCCTGCGAATCCCGGCCTTCGTCATCGGCGACCTGATGGGGCTCTCCCCCTCGCTGCACGCGCGCCTCAAGCGATGGGCGGACCTCATCACCGGCGGCGTCACCACGGTGCGTCCGGACGAACACGATCGGAAGCAGCTCGCCCGCGACGCCGTGGCCGACCTGCGGCGTTATTTCGGTGAGCTTCTGGAAGAACGCCGGCGCGCGCCTGCCGAGGATCTCGTGAGTGACCTGCTCACGGCCAAGGTCGACGGCGAGGCGCTGACCGAGGACGAGCTGATTGCCTTCATGACCCTGCTCCTCGTGGGCGGCATCGAGACCGCGGTGAACATGCTCGGCACCTCGCTCGTCATCCTCCTCGAACGGCCGGAGTTATGGGAAAAACTTCGCGCGGATCGGTCGCTCCTCCCTGCCTTCATCGACGAGGTGCTGCGCTACGAGCCGCCGCTCCACGCGGTGCCCCGCACGACGACCGCGGAGGTCGAGCTCGGCGGCGTGAAACTACCCAAAGGCGCGCCGCTGCTCGTGATGGTCGGCTCGGCCAACCACGACGAATCCCAATTCCCCGACGCGGGCCAGTTCCACCTGGAGCGGCCCGGCGCGAAAAACCTGCCCTTCGGCCACGGCGTGCACTTCTGCCTCGGCGCGCAGCTCGCGCGCCTGGAGGGGCGCCTCGCGCTGGAAGCGCTTTTCGATCACGCACGCCGCATCTCACCCGGGCCCGAGCCGATGGCCTGGCACCGCACGCTTCTGGTGCGGGGCCCGAGCTCGCTCCCGATCGTCTTGCATTCCTCCTGATCAGGGCTCTTCGCCTTCGGATTCGGCGCCTGCGTCCGTATTCGCCTCTTCGCTCTTGGCCCCGTCGGGCTTTCGGAAGAAGGACTCGACCCACGACTTGGAGAACTTCTTCTTGGTCGCGATCTTGAGCAGCTCCGCGTAGGTCGTCATCCGCAGGGCGTTGATGCCTTCTTTCCATTCGTCGGTCTCGTTCGTGACGAGTTGCCGATTTCCTTTGGCCTTGGCGCGAACGTCGAGCGCATCGAGCGCGGCTTCGCTGCCCGTGCCGAGGGGGGCCGCGAAGGGGATGAGCTCGTGATGGGGGTTGAGCTTCTTGACCTCGACGAGCAGCACGTCGCGCGTCTTCTCGCATTGCGAGCGCAGCCCCTTGCGCACGAATTGCCCCGGCGCCGCGCCGCCGAAGAACTTCCCGAGCAGCTCCGGCGCGAATGCGCGCACGGCGGCCCCGAAGCGCTTCGTGGACGAATCGAGCCGCTCGTCGCGGACCGCGACCACCGCCTCGGCCCGGGTCACACCCCGGCGCGCCGCGCGCTCCTGCGCGAAGAGGCCCTCCCACTCCCCGGAACATGGCGTGACCACGGAAGGCTCACGGCTCGACTTGGTGCGCGCGGCGGCGGCGCGGGGGAGGATCGGGGCGTGCCTTCTGTGGGGTGGACGCGGAGCGGGCGAGAGACGGGGTCACCTGGCCGCTTTTGGTCGCGGAGCGGAGGTGGATCACGGCCGAGGCGATGATGCTCGCCCTTGGAATGGGCAACGTCAGGCTGCTTTCGCTACCAGGGGAGCCAGTACGTGCAACACGATGTCGGCGCTGAAGTGGGCGAGGATCGCCATCTCCAGCCCGCGCTTCCAGTACAGCCAGCCGAACGCCAGTCCGGCGATGGAGTTGAGCAGCACGGTGCGTACGACGACCACCGCATCGAGCCCCCAGACATGGTCCGCGGCGGGCAGGTGGCCCACGCCGAACAGCAGCGCGGCCATGGCGATCGCGATCCCGTAGACGCGCGGCGACGGCCTGGCCTTGCGCAGCACCGCGACCAGCCACACCATCAGCGTCATCAGGAACAGGCGCAGTTGCAGCTCCTCGGCGATGCCGCCGTAGAACGAAGCGAGGAAACCGTTCAACGCCGATTCTCCGGCACCCGATTTCGCCGGCGGGTGCAGCATCGGCGGCAGAAACGGATCGATCCCCGCGGACAGGGCGACGACCCCAAGCGCGGCGGCAACGCCGAGCAGGATCGCCTGCAGAGGCCGCGGCGCGATGACCAGCGGCTCGCGGTTGATCCAGCGTTGCAGCAGCGGCGCGCCGAGGCCGACGCGACGGCCCATGCGCAGGCCGGCCAGCGACGTCAGGCCCATCAGGACCAGCGCCTGCAGCGACTGCGCGACGACCAACACCGGGAGCGGCACCGGCAGCTTCGCGAACTTGTCCGGCATGAGCTGCACCAGGTACGGGATCAGCGCGGCCACGGCCAGCGCCGACACCACGCCGAGCAGCACAGCGATCTTCAGGTCGGGCTTCCACGGGGCGGTGGAAACGGGCAGAGGGGTCGTGGCGGCCATTCTTGCGCCTTCTTGAACACCCGCATCGCCGACGCTCTCGGCGCGGGGCCTCGTCGACGCGTAGCATGCTTGCCGTGCGGCGGGCAACCGGGCGGGCCTCCGTGCAGCTTGCGGCTGGCTGGGGATTCTCCTCGGATGCGTCAGAGCCCGGTCACCGCGATTTGCTGAACGACGGAGACGGGGCTCCCGCTCTGCGTCGTCGCCGTCCCCGAGAGCCAGACGCTGCGCGCGTTGGCCACGGAAAACCCGGTCTGCGGCGTGATCGTGATCCGCAGGGCATCATTGCGCTGCGCCGTGGCCGCCACGCGCGCCGAGCGAACGATACCCTGGCGATCGACGATCACGAGCGTGAGGTCGGTCATCGTGACGCCGGGCCTCGCATAAAGGATCACGTTGTTCGGGCCATCGACGGCCAGCACGCAGGCCGGGCACGCAGGCCAGTTCGGCTGCGGGAACGTCCACGGCGAGGCGGCGACCGTCGGGTGGCCGGCGCTCGGAATGGGCAATGTGTCCGGGAACGACGCCTGCGAGACGATCGCCGCATTGAACTCGCCCGCGAGCGTGGCCAAGAGCGTGGACGCCAGGGCCGGATTGGGCAACGGATCGTTCTGCGCTCCCACGGGCGCGGCATCGTCGCAAGGCACGCCAAGCGCGCGACATAAGGAGAGGCGGTGCACGGCGCACGCGCTCGTCCCGACGCACGTATCCGGATCCGCGCGGATGTTCGAGCCATTCTGCTGGAGCACCACGCCCGATTGATAAATCGCGTCGAGGATCTCGGGCGCGGTGGCCGCGGGGTTGTACGCCCACCTGCCCGCGGCGATCGCGCTGGCGACCGCCGTCGCGACGGACGTGCCCGTCAAGAGCGGCGGCGCCGTGGGGGGTTGCCCGTTCGTATTGGGCGTGACCGCGGCGTTCGACGACATATCCCAGCCGGCCGCGAGCAGGCCGAGGGCCGCGAGGCGCGGGCGCGCGAGCGGGCGCGACGGGACGAGGGGGGCGTCGTTGTAATCGACGCCGCCGACGGCATACACGACGCGATCGTAGGCCTGCGCGGACGCGGGCCTGCGCGGGAAGCTCGGCCATCGCTCGGCCCACGCCGCGATGAACTTGGTGCCGACGAGCGCGTTGCACGTCGTGGTGTCGGGCGTCGTGATCACCTCCCAGCGCGCAGGACACACGAGGCCACTCGCCGGCTTGGGGCCGCCGGTGTCGTTGCCGGCGGCCGCGAGGAGGAGCGCGCCGTGGCACGCGGCATACCGCATCGCATCGAGCACGGCGCGCGCGGGCGGCGCGAGCGAATCAGGGTTCTGGGCGAGCTGAGCGGGCGCGCAATTGTTCCGCTCCGGATCGTCCTCCCATCCCACGCTCAAATTGAGGACGAGCCGCGGATCCCCCTGCCCTGCGGCGACCTCGGTCCGCCAGGAGAGCACGCTCCGCTCGATGGCCTGCGCGAGATCTCCCTCCGTGCCGAAAAACCCGCCCTGCGCCGGCGAGGTGACCAGGGGATTCGCGAGGTCCGCGCGGGGCAAACCGAGCGCCGTCGTGACGTGGGCCGCGCAAGGGGCCGCCTCGGTGTTTGGACACGCGACATCACGGGCGACGTGCGCCACCGTATCGCCGTGCCGGCTCTGGCCGACGGCAATGCCTCCGGAGAGCGCGTCGGGCGACGTGTCGACGGCGACGACCCGCGCCGGGCGCGGGAGCGTGGGATCCATGGCGGACGGCGCCAGCGAATCGACGCCGCCGGCCCGTCGGGTGAGCGATTTGCGCGCCCAGCCCGCGGCGTCCTCCTCGAAGCCGAGCGGCGCCGTGTCGATGCAGTCCTCGCCGAGCTCCGCGCCCGCCGCGACGACCGTCTGGAGGTGATTGATCTCGTCATCCCCCGGTCCATTCGCGCCGTACGGCAAGCATTGCGTCGCGCCGGGGTTCACGCGCGCGCCGGTCCACTCGTAGACGCAATACCGCGCGAGCGCGGGCGGAGGGCCGCCCACGGGCCCCTTGAAGAGCTTCTCCTCCGCCCAGATGCCGAGGGAATCGGCGGGACAAGGGGCGCTGGGGTTGCCGATGGAGATCCAGCGCTGGCCGGTGCAGCCGGCGTCATCCTCCGCGGGAGGACACGGCGTGGGCGTCGGGACGCAGGCGAATCCGGGGGCGAGCACGGCGCCGAGGACGACCAGAGAAAGCCCGAAGCGGGACGACAGGAAGCGGGACACGAGACCTCCACGGTGAGCGATCGTGAGACTTTACGCCGCTCACCGTGGAGATTGGACAGAGAATCCGCGTGGCCTCACGCGCGGCGGCGTCGCGCGAGCCCGCCGAGGGCCGCGAGGCCGAGAAGGAGGCCCACGACGGAGCCTCGCTCACCCCCCGCCGCGCTGACGGAGCAGCTCTCGGCGGCGGCGAGCTCCTTCTTCGGCGAGGGCAGCTCGCCGGGGAACTCCTTTTTGCAAGGCTGGGGCACCTTGAAGCAAACCTCGTCCGCGCAGCACTCGTTCATCTCTTCGTCGTGAATCCCCACGGTGAGGCAAAGCTCCTCGCCGGGCGTCGCGCCCGTGAACGAGAGCCCACCCACGTGCGCGAGGCCCCCCGGAGGCGTGGCCGGGACGTCCACGTATTGCGGCGAAACCGTCACGCCGCTCGGCGGGAAGAGGAAGACGTGCTCGATCGTGTCGAGCGTGCGGTTCTCGAAGTTGAACGAGGCCTCGAACGTCCCGCCCGGCGCGCCCTGGATGCAGGAGGTCTTTTGCCCCTCGACGGAGAAGCAGCACGCCGGCACCTCGAAGCAGACCTCCTTCGAGCAGCATTCATTTTGCGAGGGGTTCGACATCCCCAGGTTGAGGCAAACCCCGGCGCCGGGATTGACGCCGGAGACCGTCACCGTGACCTTCGTCGACGCCCCGGGCTGGAGCGGATCGGCCAGCGTGACGACGTTCGGGTACACGTGCGGATCGGGCAGGAGCACGTAGGTGATGGGCTCGTCGAGCTCGTTCTTGATCTCGAGCGTCAGCGAATATCCACCCCCGCCGCCCTCGCAGGCGAGCGGCTTCACGTCCACGGTGGCGCACGTCTCACCGGAAGACGGCGGCGGCTCGCAGGAGCCCTCGCAATCGACGCCGTCGTTCGGATCCTCCCACGTCGTCTGCGTCGTGACCGAGGTGGTTTGTCCGCCCGCGCTCGCGAAGACCTGGATCGTGTTGCCGCAGGCGGCGAGGCTCACGGGCGCGCTGAATTGCGGATCGGCGCCGCAGTTCGAGGCGCAAATGTCGATGTCGGGCCCGCCGTTGACCGTGTACCAGATGCGATCGACGGGGACGCCGCTGCTCGCCACGGCGCCCACGATATCGGGCGTGGCCGAGGCCGCGCAGAGCGGGAGCTCGGCCGAGACGCTGAGGCCCGGCGACACCGTGACGCGTTGCCCGCAGCCGAGCTTGAGCTCGGTTGACGCGAAGGTCGCGTTGCTGACCGCGCCCGAGGCCGACTGGACGCTCGATCCAGGCTGGATCGTGTAGGAGCCCTGGGGCAACGCCAGGACGACCGAGCCATTCTGCGAGGCATTCCCGACGGTCTTCGGCCACCCCTGGAACGTGCCCTGGACCGTGTACGAGGTGGCCGTCCCTTGCCAGTCCGTGCCGTTGAAGGACCCGTTCACCATCGCGTACGGATCAAAGAGGAGCCCACTCGCGATGGAGTAAGGGAGCTCGACCTCGTTGAAGCAGTACGCGTGGTCGATGGCCACGGCGTCGCCGGGCGAAAGGAGGTGGTTCGTGTTGTCCCGCTGGATCGTGAGGTTGCCCTCCCGCTGCTGGGAGGGCGCGAAGAAGTCGAGCGTCAGCCCCGACTGGTTCCAGAGCGTGGGGATATCGTAGGCATTGACGACGAGCTGCTCGTACCCGGATGCGAGCGCGCCGGTCATCGGATCGAACTGGCCTTCGAACGAGGTGATGCTCTGGCCGCTGAACGTATCCACGTCCCTCGCCCTGAGGGTCGTTCCCCAAGGATACTGGCTCAACCAGGGAGCATCCGCGGAGAACCGGAGGGCCGAGAGCGAGCTGTAGGCGCCGTTCGCGACCACGTAGGGATCCACGAGGAGGATTTTCCCGTGGAATCGCGCGGGCTTCATGACGAACGGATACCGGAGCTGCCCGCCGATGTTCTTCTGGAGGTCGCTACTCACCCCCGCCAGGACGTCGACCGAGCCGCCGGGGGTGCCCGAACCGAGCCGCGTCGTGGTGAGCTCCGTGGCCAGGCGGCCCGTGCGCACGAGGCCCCTGCCATAGGCCTGATAACTTCCAGGGACCATGTTCGGCAGCGTCCACCACGTCCCTGGCGAGGCGAGAGGCATCTCGGGCGGCGTGAAGTTCCCATACCGCTGATTGTTCGCAGGGCCGCTGTACGCGTGGATCAGGGTCTTGTCTTGCTCGACTTCCCCGAGCACGTCGAACGGGCCCGTCAGCGAGCCGAGCGCGCCGCCGCCGTCGATGAGTTGGGACATGTCGATGCAGATGTCCTGGACCTCGTCACACGCCGGATGCAAATCCAGCGGGATCTGAAACGTGATGGTGTTCTGCGTCGGATCGTTCCCCGTCGTGATTGACAGGTTCCGCGTCTCGCTCGTGCCGCCGAGCTGCAAGATGTAATGCTCGGCGGTGCTCTGGAAGCTGCTATAGCTGTAGCTCGTCTGGATCGAGCCCGAGCCGATGGTGAAGGGCGTATCGCACTGCGGATCGAGCCCCCAGCGGACGCGCACGAGGCCGATGCAGTCCGCGATGTCCGCGGTGGTCCCGCCGGGCTGCTGCGCCAGGGGCTGGAGCACGACGCCCGTCGTGGGCTGGAACCAGTACACGCCCGACGCGCTGTACCCGGCGGCCGCATAAAGATTGCCGCTCGCGCCCAGGCTGTACGTGACGCCGCCCGGCCCCCCAGCGCCCGATTCCGCGGAGAGCTCGAAGCTGCGCGAGAGCGGCGTGCCGAGGAGCGCGTTCGTGTTGCTGGAATAACCGCCGGGCGACGAGCTCCCAGCGCTCACCTGGGCCGACGTCATCCCGAGCTGCTGGAGCAGCGCGACGACGCTGGGGTTCGTATTGGAGAACCGCGCTTGGCCTTTGATGACGTTGGGCTCCAGCACGACGTCCGCGAAGGCCGTCGTGCAAGGCAATACGATGGATACACCGATGATCGTGGACAGAACCGTCCTCTTCGACATGCGCGCCATGTCTCACCTCTCGAAAAAAGCCCGAGCGCCCCCCGAGAGCGCGCCACGGCCATGCGGCGCGCACGCGGGACCTACCTCGCGGCGTGTTCGGCGGGGCTTACGCCTTCGGATCCGGAGATTGGACAGAGGTGGAGAAAAAAATCTCGCGGGCGCCTTGGCTCACTCCCCGAGCAGGCGCAGGGCGGTCCAGTCGGCCTCGGGCGACGCCTTCCGGAGAGCAAGGGTCACGGCGCGCAGGGCGTGGGCCGGGTCGCGCTCGATAGGCTCTGCATAAAGGAGGCGCGTCGCCTGCTCGGCGAGCGCGTCGCCCATCGGGCGGGGCGTCGCGACGGCCGCGCGGGCGCCCTTCAAGAGGAACGCTTGCGCGAGGCCGAGCCCCCCGGCGCTCGCGTCGACCTCCGCGGCGCGCGCGGTATCACACCCCGCGAGCACCACAACCGCGGGGACACGGGCCAGGGCCATCACGTCGGCCACCGAAAAACGACCCCGGCGGGCGAGGCGGAGCGAGGCTTCGAGCCCGTCCGGACCCTCGAACGTGGCATGCCCCGCATAATGCAAGAGCCGCACGGAGGGCAGCTCCAGCGCGTCCCGCACGGCCTCGTGCGTCGCGGCCTCGCCGAGCAGCGAGACGACACGCAAGCCCCGGGCTTCGAGCGCCGCGACGACCGCCCCCGCGCTCCCGCGCGCGCCGGGCAGATCCTCGGTCGGATCGGCGATCACCACGGCCGTCGTACCTTCGGGCGCCCCGGGCCGCGGCGCGAGGTCCATCGAATACACGACCTCCGCGCGCTCGATCAGCGGCGCTCCATCGAGCGGGAGCGCGTGCCAATCCGTGGACAAAAGCTCCCCCGGTACCACCAGACGCACGCGACGCACGTTCGCGAGGGCGCCTCGAAAAGGCGCGAGCCACGCCTCGGCGCGCGCGGCCGGCGCGCTCGAAGGCTCCAGCGCTCCGAGCCGCCGGGCCTCGACCTTCCGCCCGCCCTCCGTCACGACGAACCCCGCGAGGCCCTCGTGCGCCGGGTGCACCACGAAAAGCGCCTCCTCCGCGGCCGGAACGGACAAGGGCGGCGCCGCATCTCGCGCCTCGCCCGCGCCGAGCGCCGCGAGCCCCCGATCGAGCGCGCCCCGCAACGCCGCCCGCTCCGGTTCGAGCCCCCCTGCGCCCGGACCACGCGCCGCGGCCTTCTCCTCCAGCACCGCGCGCTCGTGCCGGTACGCCGCCACCGCCTCGTCCCAGCGCCTTCGCGCCTCCGCGGGGAGCGCGCCCACGCGGTTCACCCAATGAAATGCCTGGACGAATCCCGCGAGCGACCGCCGCGCCGCCTCCATCGCCTCCCGCGCGGCCCGCGCGTCGCCCCGCTCCGCCTCGCGCAACAAGAACTCCACCCAGAGCCGCGCCCCGCGCTGCCGCGCCGAGAGAAACGACCCCCGCCCCTCCCCGAGCGGCACGCCCCGCCCCCACGCCGCGAGCGCCGCCTCGGCCTCCCCGAACGCCACGCGCGCCTCCCCGCGTTTTCCGAGCGCCGCGAGCGCCTCCGCCCGGCCGAGCGCGCCCTCGAAGACGAGCTCGGGCAAGAGCAGCCGCTCCCCCTCGGCCCGCAGCGCCTCGTGCGCCGCGAGCGCGTCGTTGGGTTTTCCCTCGGACAGGAGCAGCCGCGCCTCGATCATCCGTTGCCATCCGCCGAGCTCGGCCCAGCCGCCCGCGCGTTTTGCTTCCTCCAAACGCGCCCGCGCCTCCTTGCCGCGCCCCCTCTCATGCTCGACGAGCGCGAGATTCACGAGCACGTTCCCGAGCCCCGCCGGGCAGCCCTCGCGCGTGATCATGAGCGCCTCGTCGAGCCCCCGTTTGGCTTCGTCGAGCCCGCGCCCCGAGCGCGCGGAGGCCCGGAGCGCGATCCACCCGGCATTGCTCGCGAGCTGCGCGCGCCGGCACGCGTCCGCCGAGGGCCCCGCGAGCGCCCGCGCCTGCGCGAGCCGCGACGCCGCCTCCTCGTGCCGCCCGAGCACGGCGAGCACCTCGGCCTCCTGCTCCAGCACCGCGCTTCGATACGCGTCGAGCCCGAGCCGCTCGGCCCCCGCCGCCGCGGCCGAGAACGAGGCCAGCGCGGCGCGCAGATCCCCCGTCTCGATGCCAAGCAGGCCCTTGTAATACGCCGCCTTGGGCTCGCCCTCGGGGCACGCCGAAAGGAGCGGCCCGAGCCCATCGAGCAAGGCCCGCGCCTCGCCGAACGCGCGCTTGTCCAGCAGGAGCCCGTACGAAAGCGCGAACGTATCGTCGAGCTCGTCCGCGAGCCGCCCCGCCGCGTGATCCTGCGTGATGGCCTCGCGAAAAAGCGCGGCCGCTTCGTCGAACCGCCCGCGCGTGGCCATGACGATGCGGGCTTTTTGCCGGATCGCGGCCCGCCTCGTGTCCGGCGCCCCCTGCGCGAGCACGCCCTCCACGAGCGACGAGGCCCGATCGAGCTCGCCGCGCTTCCGCGCCGCCTCCGCCTGCACCAGGGCGTCCGGGAGAACCTCCGCCGGGGCGGAGGCGCACTGGGAAACGCGATTCTTCGGCGCGCCCTCGTTCTCCCCGCCCCCGCCGAGCGCCCCGCGCGGCCGCGAGAGCGTGATCCGCAGCCGATGCGTCGACAACGCGGCGAGGGTTTCGCCGGACGCCGCCGCCTTGGCGAGCATCGCCTCGTCCGGGAGCGCCTCGGGGCGGCCCACGAGCAAAACGACGTCCCACGCGCCTTCGGGTACGTCCCCGAAGAGCGCCGCCGCGGTCCCCTCGATCCGCACGACGCCGCCCGCCCCGACGACCATGGGCGGCTCCCACGCCTTCGCGGCGCCCTCCCGCACGAGAAACCCGCGCACCGCGATCGCCCCCGCCACGGGTGATCCGGGCCGGAGCGCGAGCGAGAGCCGCGAGGCCGGATCCAGCCGGATCACCGCGTCTTCCGGCGGCCTGTCCCCCCGCTCGGCCTGGTTGCCGCCCTCGACGGAGAGCGTGTACGCCGCGATCGGGGCCGGCGCGTCCCGGCGCAGGAGGACGAAGAGCGCGAGCGCCCCGAGCGCCGCGGCGAGCAGCGCCCCGACGAGCCCAAACCTCCGGCGCGCGCCGGCCTTCGTGGGCCTCTCGATCGGGACGACCGGCGCCGGGCGGGCTTCTTCCGGTTCCGGCGCGCCCTTTGCGTCGAGCGTGGCGAACACGGCGTCGGCGAGCGCGCTTCGTTCGGCCTTGTCGAGCGGGCGCAAAAGCTCGGCGAGCTCTTTCTCTTCGCGCTCACGCGCGCGCCGGGCGAGGTCCTCGATCCGCGGATCCTGCTCTTCGTTCACAGCCCCTCCTCCCGGGTCCTCGGCGCCCCGCGCACGGGCGGACGCGAGCTCGCGGCCTCGTCCTCGAGGATCCGCCGCACGCGCTCCCGGAGCCGCTGGCGTTGCTTGTAGACCGCCTCCCGGCTCTTGCCCGTGACCACGCACATCTCCTCGATGGAACGCTCGTCCACGAAGAACGCGAAAAACCCCTCCCGCTCCTCGTCGTCGAGCTCGGCTTCGAGCCTGCGCAGCGCCTCGCGCGAGACGATCGTCGTCTCGTGGCTCTGCTCGCCGCGGGGCAACGCCAGTTCGAGGGCCTCCTGCTCGGTCGCGATTTCGGTGAAGGGGCTCCGCACGCGGCTGCGCAGGATCGAGCGGACGTGGTTCTCCGCGATGGTCCCGACGAACGCGCCGAGCGGGCCCGCGGCCGGATCCCAGCGCGCGAGCAGGTGATGGCCGAAGACGTGCACGAAGACCTGCTGGCAGAGATCCATCATCTCGGTGCGCAGATCTCCCTTCGCGCTCAGGCGCCGGACGAGGACACGGGCGACGCGGGCCTGGACGACCGGCGCGAGCACGTCCTCGATGAGCGCGCGTTGGGCCGCACGATTGCCGCTGAGCGCGCCTCGTACGAGCGCCTCGATCTCCGACGAACCGTGCGCGCCGCTGCTCTCCGACACGAAACTTCCTGGTGCTTCCCGGTCTGCCGCTCATACCACCCGGTCCGCCCGGGGAGCAAGCGCGGGCGTAGAGCGGCTTCCCGCGCCCGCCTGCTCCGTGGTAATCGATGTGGGATGATGCCCAAGGATTTCCCACGCCTCCGTTTTCTCGCCGATCGCGTGAGCCTGCTCCTCTCGGCGGCCCTGCTCGCCGCGTGCGCGCGCGGCGAGAGCCCGGCGCCGGCCGAGGGCCACGCGCTCGGGGGCGCGGCGTCCGGGGCGAAGGTGTCACCCGCGTTTGATCTCGACGCGAGCGTCCGCGCGTCCCGCGCGAGGTTCCGGGCGGAGAACGGCAAGTTCGTCGGCGCGGGGTCCGCACACCAGATCGCGGCGACGGCTGAAGGGTTCGAGATCGTGCCGATCGCGCCGGCCGCGTCGCCGCGCACGTCGCCGCGGGCCGGCGCGCCGCTGCGCGTGAAGACGGCGCGGGTCACGCGGGGCGGGACCGAGCTTGGGCGCGGGGCGGGCGCGGGGCGCGTCGAGGCGGATGGGCACCTCGTCGTTTCGCGCGGGGACGTCGACGAGCACCTCGAAAATCGGGACGGCGGCGTCGAGCTCTCGTATTCGTTCGCGCGCGCGCCCGAAGGCGCGGGGGATCTCGTGATCGCGCTCGACGTCGGGGGCGAGGCGTTCATCGGCGAGACCCACGACGGTCACCATTTCATCGACGCGGCCACGGGGATCGGCGTGCGATTCGGCCGGGCGACGTGGATTGACGCGACGGGGAAAAAGACACGCGTGGACGTACGCGGCGAGCAGGGGCGCGTGGTGATGCGCGTGCCGGCGCGCGTGCTCGCGGCGTCGGCGTATCCGGCGGTGCTGGATCCGCTCCTCACGCCGGAGTTCGGGATCGATACGCCGATCGCGGGCCTGCCGGCGGGGCGGCGTCGGTTCCGGCCGGCGGTCGCGTCGAACGGCAGCCATTACCTCGTCGCCTGGGAGGAGGATCGTTATCTCGATCCGATCCAGGACAAGCGCATCTATGCGGCGCGTATCGCCGCCGACGGCACCGTGCTCGACACGACGGGGTTTCCCGTCGTCGAAGGCTCGAACCCGATCAAGCCCGCGCTCGCGAGCGACGGGAACGGCTTTTTCTTGACGTACCAGACGGGCAGCCCGTTCATGATCTCGAGCACGGGCGTCTACGGCCAGCGCCTCGACGCGAACGGCAAGCCCGTGGGCGCGCCGGTCACGCTCTCGACGTCGACGACGATCCAGCAGAAGACGCGGGTCGCTTATGACGGCGTGAATTACCTCGTCGCGTGGATCGACAATTCCACGGGCCTGTACGGACGCGTCTCGCCGGCCGGGCAGGCTCTCGATCCGGGCGGGATCGTGGTGGGGCCGGGCTACCGGCTCGACGTCGCGTCGAACGGCGCGGGGGCGCTCCTCCTGCGCGAGACGGGCGGGTCCGGGTATGCACACCGCGTCGACGCCCAGGGCGCGCTCGTGGATGCGGCGGGCATCGAAATCATGACGCCTTCGCCGATCCTCGACACGTGGGATCCGGTGCCGGTGTGGACCGGGCAGAATTACTTCATCGCGTACGGCCAATACGACGATGACACGTACGAGACGACGATCAAGGGGACGCGCTTCGACGCGCAGCAGGGCGAGGTGCTGGATCCCGATGGCATCGCCATTGGCGATCCGGTCTACGACTTGACGGAGATCGACGTGACGACGGACGGCACGAACGCCGTCGTGACATGGTGCAATTACTGGACGGATTACGTCGCGTACCCGCTGCGCCGCGCGCGCGTGTCCCCGCAGGGTGTGGTGCTCGATCCGGGCGGCGTGACGTACACGGACCTGGGCGCGAGGGGGCAAGGCGCCTCGAATGGATCGCAGGCGCTCGTCGTGTGGCAAAATGCGTATTTCGATGGCTTTTTCCCCGGCGGGTATTCGATCCAGGCGCGGCGCTTCGACGCGACCGGCGCGGCGCTCGACGCGGCGCCGATCCTGGTCTCGGGGGGCGTGAACGATCAGCGGTCGCCGTCGGCGGCCTTCGACGGGCAAAACTTCGTCGTCGCGTGGTCCGACGCGCGTGACTTCCTGCTGGAGCAGGGCACGAACCTGTATGCCGCGCGTGTCACTCCGGCGGGCGTCTCCCTCGATCCGAACGGGATCTTCGTGGAGGACGGAGGGGGCGACGTGGCGCACACGAGCGTCGCGTTCGACGGGACGAGCACGATCCTCGGCTTCTCGAATTGCATCAATGGTTATGACTCTTCCACCTGCGCGAGCTTCGTGAACCGGATGGATACGCATGGCGTCGTGATCGATCCGCCGTCGATCGAGCTGCCGAATTTCTCCGACCTGAGCGCGCGTGTGGCGCTCTCCGTCGGCGCGGGCCGGACGCTCGCCGTGGGCTCCGCATACGACACGGACCTCGGGGACGACGTGCTCGCCTCGTTGACGATGGACGCGGGGGGACAGCTCTCCCCCGGCGGTGTCGTCTCGCTGGAGGCGACGTCCTCGGCCCTGAGCGCGTCGTTCGACGGGACGAACCACCTCGTCGCGTGGGAGCCGTCGAACGGCTCGGCGGTGCGCGTGGCGCGCGTCGATGGGATGGGCGCGCCCTTGGCTCCGTCGCCGCTCACGCTCGCGGGCCCGGGCAGCTTCGGGGGTGTCTCGACGGTGTTCGACGGAACGAATCATGTGGTGTTCTGGATCGACAAGGCGGCGCAGAAGCTCGTCGGGGCGCGGGTGAGCCCGGCCGGCGCGCTCGTGGACGCGGCGCCGATCGAGCTCGCGAGCCACGCCGGCTGCGCCTACCTCGCGCTGGAGGAGCGCGGCGTGGTGAGGGAGGGCGACCGGTTCATCGTCGCCTACCGGGCTTGTGGCCCCACGATGACCGACGAGGCGGCCCTCGTGCTGGACGGCCATCTCGCGGTCGTCACGAGCTTGCCGATCACGGCGGACGACAAGCCGAAAGGCCCGCCGTCGCTCGCGTCGACGAACGACGGGAAGGTGCTGGTCACGTATTCGACGTTTTTCGTGGAGGCGCCGTTCGGCACGGCGCGGGTTCAGGCGCGGGTGATCGATTTTACGGAGAACACGGGCGGCGGCGGCGCGGGTGGGGCCGGGGGAATGGGTGGGGCGGGAGGC
>NZ_JARZHI010000067.1:0-58881 GCF_029946465.1 Polyangium sorediatum | reverse complement strand
ATGCGCGAGACCTCCGCACGAATGGCCGCCGCTTGTTGTTCCGTATGCATGTTGAGGCTCCTTCCGGTTGGGAGCCTGGGCACGGGGGCCACGGGACGTCAGGACGGGGGGCGGCGAGGACTTACGAACATTCGTGTCAGCACTTGCGGCTATGCTGCTGACGGCGCCGAAGCCATTGGTGATACAGTCTTGCGCCTCTACCGAGACGTGGAGGGAACCTGGGTGTACGTGGCCGGAAACGACAATACATCGGCATGCCAAGGCCAGTGCGAACTCGCATCCATGATCCAGTACGTGGTCCCTGCATCCGGCAAATATCAAGTGCGTGCCGGTTGTGCAACGGACGAAGCATGTAGCGGCACGGTCGTGCTCTACAGGCAATGAGTGGCACCTCGCGTTTTGCCAGGCACAGAGAGCTGCCCGGACCAAGCGGAGATCGAGCGGGAGAACACGACACGACTCGGCTGCGACGCGACTCGGCCGCGACGTGTTCCCGTGTGACGCCGTTCGCTCCACCGAGCGCGTCTCCCCCGGTGAGGAGGAGTCACCCGCTGCCGCTTCCACGTCGCGGGGCCCCTCCAGAGACGGTCTTCGAACAGACGGTGATCGCGGGCTCCGGGTTTGTGGGGGTCGGCCTGTCGATTCCGTGAAGCGCTGGGCGAGCTGAGCGGAAGAGGGGGCACGTGGACGGCGTGTTCCGCATGATTCGATTGTTTCCATGGGCGGCCCGAGGGAGCCCGCCCTCGGCGGTGGAGCGCCCGCTCGACGTCGTCGCGGTTCACGCGGAGTACGCCGACTTCGTCTTCCGATCCCTGCAGCGGCTCGGGGTTCGTCCTCCGGATCTCGAGGATTTGAGTCAGGAGGTGTTCGTCGTCGTCCACAAGCGGCTGCACACGTTCGATACGGCCAGTCCGATGCAGGCCTGGCTCTTCGGGATCTGCAAGAACATCGTCGCCCGCCATCGGCAACGGGCCTACGTGCGACGCGAGACGACGGCGATCCCGCCGCCGGAGACGAGCTCCGAAGGGATCCAGCCTACCCCGGAGGAGAGCCTCGCGACGAAGCAGGCGCGCGCCGAGCTGGAGGAGCTACTCCGCGAGCTCGACCCCGTAAAGTGCGTCGTGTTCGTGATGTTCGAGATCGAGCAAATGGGGTGCGAGGAGATCGCCAAGGAGCTGGGCGTGCCGGTGGGGACGGTGCACTCGCGGCTCCACAAGGCTCGGAAGGCGTTCGAGAAGGCCCTCGCGCGTCGCCAGGCGCGCCTTTCGCGGGGGAGGCGCCGATGAAGGAGCCGAAGCGATGGCTCGACGCCGACGGTTCGGCTCCGCCGCGCGTGCGTGAGCTTCTCATGAGCGCCGAACCGACGCGGAAGATGACGCAACTCGAGCTGGCGCAGTCGACCGTGCAGGTTGCGCAGATCGCGGCAACGCCTGTGGGCGTTTTGCCGGGGGTTCTCGCGAAAAAGATCGTGATGGCAATTCTGGGGATCGGCGGCGCGGTCGCACTTGTTGTCGCGCCTCGTGTCGGGCAGGACGTCCCGCTCGTGCTCAGGGTGCGGGCGCCGATCGAGAGGGTGGCGGCGACGGTGGAGGCGGTGCGTTCGAACGTACCTGCGCCGGAGGAGCCTGCGAAGCGCAGCGAGCGCCCGACGGAGGAAATGGAGGCGCGCGCCACGCCGGCAGCGAGCCGTCCGGCGCCATTGCCCAAGAAACCGGCCAGGGGTTCGGTCACGAAGAAAGTTGCGCCTCCCATGCCGTCGCCGCCGGTTTCGGCGGAGCCTGTCATGGAGGACTCGATCACCCGTGAGATTGTGATGTTGGAGGAAGCGCGGCGCCTCATGGCGACGAGCCCCTCGGAGGCGCTCGGTCGCGTCGAGGCGCATGCGCGGGAGTTTCCCGCGGGGCGGCTCGCGGCGGAGCGGGAGTTTCTTGCGATCGATACGTTGCTTCGGCTCGGGCGCAAAAACGAGGCCCGAGCGAGAGCCGAGGCCCTGCTCGAGCGATCGAGCGGGAGCCCGTACGAGGTGAGGGTGCGGCGGAAGCTCGACGAGATGCGCTGATTCGGAGAGAGGCGAACCATGCGAGGAATGCGATCGATGGGCTATCGTGTGGGGGCTGGGCTTCTGGTCCTGGGAATGGCGACGGCATGTGCGCCGGAGGGCCATGAGGCGAATGCGAAAGGAGCCAAAACGGGCGACGAGGCGCAGCCGGCTACGTCTGGTCTGAAGCCGATGTCGACGACGATGGTTGGAGGGCATCCACAGTCGATGGTGGCGCGTGATTTCAATGGCGATGGTCATCTGGATATCGCCGCCATCGTCTGCGGGACTGTCGCCGATGAGATGAACATGCATGGCTCGCCCGAGTGTAGCTGGGTTGATTGCTCCGTCGTCACGCTGTTCGGGAACGGCGACGGGAGCTTCGAGCAGCCGCCCGTCAAGTTGCCCCCTGGCTCCCTTCGAACCTATCGGGATCTCGAGGCAGGCGATTTTGACGGTGACGGGAACCAGGACCTCATTGCGTTGGCCGGGCCCGACGGGTTCGCCGTGGCATTTTGGCATGGTTTCGGCGGAAAGGATGTGCCGTTTGATGCTCCCGTCGAAACGATCGGGTGCAGCACCTGGACGGACCATGATTGGTTGTCGTCTTATGGGGACCCATGGTGGCCTGACGTGATGCGACCGTGGCTACCCGTGTCTGGAACATTTGGAAACGACGCGGCGACGGATGTGCTCGTATTGGGCGCAGAATGTGATGCCTTCGTGCTGGAGCACGGCAAGAATGTCGTTGGCGGCATTGGCGACTCGTCATGGATCTTGTCGACGGATATGCCGAGCGGGCCTGCTGTTGCGGGTGATTTTTGCGAAGACGGGAAGAGTGATCTCGTGTTTGCGGGTCAACTCTACTGTGGCGTCGCTGATGGCGCATTCCAGTTTGCTGTCTCAGATTTTTACAATCCGTTGAGTGATCGAGTCGTTCGTTCAGATGAGCCATGGGTGTCGTCGTATGAGACGGAGGAAAGGGTGCTCTTGACAACGGACCTCAACGGTGACGGTCATCTGGATCTCGTGCGGCTTCTTGGTCAGGCATCTGGGGCCCAGGATATCGCGGCCTCTCGCGGATTCGGGGACGGGACGTTTTTGTTGTCCGCTTATCTTTACGTCGGCGAAGCGACGCAGTGGACGTGGCCTCAATTGCAGACTGGCGATTTTGACGGGAATGGTAACGCCGACGTCGTGTACTTGTTCGAGGCCGAGCCTTTGCGGCAGGTACTTGTGGTCCTGCTAGGTGACGGACAGGGCAAGTTGATGAATCATGGCGAAATTGTCTACCGGAGTGAATCTCACGTGAATGCGGTGGGAGACTTCGACGGCGACCATGTGACGGACATCGCCCTTGCATACAAATGGAACATATCCACTGTGGCTGGTTCCACCCTCGTGGGGGTCGCCAAACATTGAGCGTACGGGCGGGCATCCTCAGCCTCCACGATATCCACGACTTCATGAACAAGCGCGTCTCGTACCGTCAAAGCAGCGTGCGTCTCGGTGCCGTAGCTGCGCTGCTCCTCGCCGGATGCACGACCGATGTCGACATCGCACGTTCTCGGGGCGAACTCTGCACAAGGAGCCAAGCTCTCGGAGCCGACCCAGGGGGCGCGCAGACTTGCAAACGCGGCGCGTGTGCCTGGAGCAAGCAAATCGACTCCCAGCACCGGGGCAGCGTTATGTCTGCCGCCCTCGATCGAAGCGGGAACTTGCTCATCGTCGGTCATTTTCAAGGCGAACTCAACCTCGGCGGCGAACCGCTCGCGTCACCAACCGGGGCATGGTTTCTGGCCAAGCTGGACGCGCAAGGCGGCCACGTATGGAGCAAGCGGTTTTGGGGGAGTGTCGCGGAGATCGTGTCCGTCGCGACCGACCCGTGGGAGAACATCGTGCTTATGGGCAACGTCGATGGCATCGTCGACTTCGGTGGAGGCCCGCAGCATCCGTCGGGGCGTTCCCAACATGATATGTTCGTCGCCAAATTCGCTGCGGATGGCAGTCACCGATGGAGCAAGCTCTTCGAAGCAGACCATGTATATGATTGGTCGCGACAGTTGAAATTGAAAGTAGATGCCATGGGTAGCATGATCGTGTGTGGCATCCGTGAAAACGAAGAAGCCCAGACCGCAGAGGGTGTTCTGCTCACGCTCAAAGAAGACGGTACCGACCAATTGAATACGAGACTCTCGAGCAGCGACAACTTTTTTGCGGGCATAGGCTGTGCGGCTGACTCGATGGGAAACATTTTTGTTGGAGGTGGCGCTGCGCTGCCACTGAATGAAGAGGGTCATGGTTCGACCCAAAGCGGCACGCATGTGCTGTTTTTGGCTAAATATGACACGAATGGCAAGCTCCTGTGGAGCCAGCAGCTCAGTCGCGACGGAGACAGCGGTGCCCTCGATGATGTTGCCGTTGACTCCCAGGGAAACGTCGTCGTCGTCGGTTCTTTCGTCGACATAATCAATTGGGGCGGCTGTCCCCTCGTTGCTGATTCAGAGGTCGGCGAAGCGTTCATGGCGAAGTTCGACGCCACGGGGAACCTTGTGCGGGCCAGGCAACTCCGAAGCATATATGGGCCATCCTTGGTGGCGGCTGGGGCAGGTGCCACCCTTGTCGGCGGATACGTTTCCGAGGACACGTCGCCCGAAGCAACCGATCGCAATCTTCATCTGGACGGCTGCCCTCTCTCGAACGGATCGGCGAGCGCGTTCCTGTTCAAGCTCGATGACGCCGGAGACATCCGCCGGATTTATTTCATGGACAGAGCATGGACTGGCGGCGCAGCCGCAATCGATCGAGACCATAATATCTTCCTCGCCGGTTCCTTCCAGGACACGCTCGACCTCGGCTGCGGCCCCATGACGAGCACGGGGGAGGAGAACATCGTCATCGCCAAGCTCGCGCCCTGACGCCCCAGTCTCGAAACGTGTGGCGCTCGATCCGATTTTGTGAAGGAAAAGCGCCTCCGCGCGGAAGTACATCCAGAACAACCACCTGCGACGTGGAAGCACGTGCGACGTGCCTTCAGGACGAGTCCTGAAGAAACCTCGCGGCGCAGGCGGACAAAGTGGAACGGGCGCACAGGGCGAGCCAGGTGTGGGGCCATCGATCCACCCTGCGCACTGCGAATGTGAAAGGAAATGTGCATGAAGCGTTTGACGACTCTCGTGATGATGGTTCTCGTGGGTGCGGGCTGTGCAGCGGAGGCAGCGGATGAAGGAGAGGGCGCCCTGGAGGGCAACCCGGGCGAGGAGAGCGTCGCGGAGGCCGAGCAAGCGCTCCATCTCTACGACTACTCCGCCTCGGACACCAACAGCGCTGCGAACGAGGCCAACGTCAAGAAGAAGACGATCAGCATCGGCGCCGGAGAGACCGTCATGATCGGGACGACGGTTCTCCCGGGAGCCCTCTTCAAAGGAGATACGTATCTCCGGCTTTACAATTTTCTCGACAAGCAGGCTGCGTCCAATGACGACTCGGCATGCGCCCAGAACTCGGGATCCCTGATCGCGTTCACATCTCCGTATGGGACGAAGGAAAACTTCGTTCTCTGGGGTGGCTGTTACGGCAACGATGCATGCGGGCCGAATTCGGTGCAAATTGCCCGGAGGGATCCGGTCGTCTTCTCGTATAGCGCCCAAGATACCAACAATGCCGCGGTCAACACCACCAATAAGACGTACTCCCTGACGGCCAACCAGATCGTTCGCGTCAGCACGTGCAACTATGCTGCTCACGGCGCCAAGGCCACCGGGGATACCTATTTGCGCCTCTACCGGGAAGTGGAGGGGACGTGGGTGTACGTGGCGGGGAACGACAATACATCTGCATGCGCAGACCAGTGCGATCTCGCATCCCTGATCCAGTACACGGTCCCCGCGACCGGTAAATATCAAGTGCGTGCCGGCTGCGCAGACGCCGCAGAATGTAGCGGCACGGTCGTGCTCTACAGGCAATAAGCGGGGCCTCATGGGCCACGGCGGCGGCGTCGATCTCGCCAGCCGCCGCCGCTCCCGCGTCTTCAAACGTCCCACCCCCCTCGCGTCACGGTAGCTCGCGCCCGTTCGAACGTTCGAACCCCCACGCGTCGCCGTCTCCTGCGGCTCTCCAAACGCCCGAACCCCGGCGCGTCACGGTCGCTCGCGGGTCTCCAAGCGCTCGAACCCCCACGCGTCACCGTCTCCCGAGGCGGTCCGAACCTTCCCCCACCCACGCGTCACGGTCGCTCGTGGGTCTCCAGGCGTTCGAACCCCCACGCGTCACGTTCTTCTGCCACCGTTCGAACGTTCGAACACCCTCGCGCACCGAAAACCTGCGGACCCCAGCGGACTGAGGACACGTCCGCGCGCGCCCTCCTCGCGCGCATGCGGAGCCCCCACCTACCCGCGTGATCCGCGCAGGATCCCGGCGGTGTTTCCTTGAAGCGATGGCCGAGGCGCGTCGTCTAGGCACAGTCAGGGTGGACCCCTACGAGCCGCGCGCGCCGGTGCCCGACACCTGATGTGACGAATCCAAAACGAAGGCTTCCCCTCATGAACTTTGAACGACAGAGCTTCGGGCCGTGGCCGGGTCGTATCC
Organism: Polyangium sorediatum; assembly: GCF_029946465.1. Classification (NCBI taxonomy): domain Bacteria; kingdom Pseudomonadati; phylum Myxococcota; order Polyangiales; family Polyangiaceae; genus Polyangium; species Polyangium sorediatum. The sequence continues at coordinate 52,256 of NZ_JARZHI010000067.1, read as the reverse complement.
TCGGCCCGGTCATGATCACCATGCTTGCCGCTTGCAGCGACGCCACGCCCGCCGAGGGCATGGCCGCGCCTGCGAGCGCCCCCGCCCAGGCGGAGCGGGAAAGCTCGGCATCGATGCCAAAAGCCCTGCGCGCGGCCTACATCGCCTCCGTGCAGCAGCATGCCTCGGATCGTTATGCCGCCGTGGCGCTCGCGCCGGGGCTCGTGCGCGCCGAGAACGAGGCGCAGCGATGGGGGACGACGCTCGACAGCGCAGGGGTCTCCCTTTCGTCGGACGACGGCGCGTGGACCCTCGGAATGCGCGCGGCGGGGCTCGGCTGCGAGGGCCAGGTGACGGCGCTCGGCGCGGCGGCGCCCACGGCGGAGGGGAACCGCATTCGTTATGAGCGCGACGGCCTGGAAGAATGGTACGTGAACGGGCCGCTCGGGCTCGAACAGGGGTTCGTCCTGCGGTCGGCCCCCGCGTGCGCCGGGACGAAGGTCGTGGCCATCGAGTTCGGCGGGGATTGGCAGGGAGAGCTCGTCGACGAGGACGGGGATGGCCTTGGGGAGGCGCTTTCGCTGCGGGACAACGATGGGCGCGCGACGCTCCGGTATACCGACCTGTACGTGAAGGACGCGGCGGGCAAGGAGCTGCCGGCGTGGCTGTCGCTCGATCAGGGGCGGGTCGTGATTCACGTGGACGACGCGGGGGCCGTGTATCCGGTGGAGATCGATCCGCTGATGGCCATTCATCTCGGGAAGCTGTGGCCGGACTTCGGGTCGGTCATCAATTTCGGCAACGCGCTTTCGTTCTCGGGGGACACGGCGCTCGTGGGGGCGCGTAGCGACGGCGGCATCAACCCCTACTCCGGCTCGGCCTACGTGTTCGTGCGCAGCAGCCAGGGGCTCTGGACCCAGCAGGCCAAGCTGTTGGCGGATGACGGAGCGACGTATGATCAGTTCGGCTGGTCGGTGGCGCTCTCGGGGGACACGGCGCTCGTGGGGGCGAACTACGACAACGCCACGGGCCCCTATTCCGGCTCGGCCTACGTGTTCGTGCGCAGCGGCGGGGTCTGGACCCAGCAGGCCAGGCTCGTGGGGAGCGGAGGGGCGGAGGTCGAATTCGGTACTTCGGTGGCGCTCGCGGGGGAGACGGCGCTCGTGGGGTCGATTGGCGAGGGCGGGTATTCCGGCGCGGCCTACGTATTCGTGCGCAGCGGTGCTGTTTGGACCCAGCAGGCCAGGCTCGTGGCGAGCGACGGGGAGGCGGAGGACCGCGTCGGCTCTTCGGTGGCGCTCACGGGGGACACGGCGCTCGTCGGGGCGATCGGCGACGACGACAAGGGAGAGAATGCCGGCGCGGCCTACGTGTTCGTGCGCAGCGGTGCTGTTTGGACCCAGCAGGCCAAGCTCTTGGCGAACGACGGGATGGGGAATGACTGGCTCGGCTACTCGGCCGCGCTTTCGGAGGATACGGCGCTCGTGGGAGCGCATCGCGACGAGTTCGGTTTCTCGAATCGCAACTCGGCCTATGTGTTCGTGCAGAACGATAAGGTCTGGACCCAGCAGGCGAAGCTCGTGAGCGGCGCGGCGTTGGATGAGCGATTCGGCGCTTCGGTCGCGCTCCAGGGGGATCTGGCGGTCGTGGGGGCCACGCTCCCCGGCCGGGCGTACGTGTTCGCGCGGAGCGGGGGCGCGTGGACCAAGGAGGCGATGCTCGAGGATACGAGCGGGGGGGGGAACGAAAAGTTCGGCGCCGCGGTCGCCATCTCCGGGGAGACGATCCTCGTGGGAGAGCCCGTCGGGCCTTCGGGGGTTGGCGATGTCCATATCTTCGGCCCTGCGCTGAGCCTGGGCACGCCGTGCATGAGTGGTGCCGTCTGCGCGAGCGGATTTTGCGTGAATGGCGTCTGCTGCGATACGGCATGTGGTGGAGACGCGATCGGGGACTGCCAGGCGTGCAGCGTGGCGGCGGGCGCGGCGGTGGACGGGACGTGCGGGCCCCTCGCGGCGGGCACGGTATGCCGCGCGTCGGCAGGCGCGTGCGACGCGGCTGATGGCTGCGATGGGGTCGCGAAAGAGTGCCCGCCGGACGCGAAGGCCGCGGTGGGCACGGTATGCCGCGCGCCCGTGGGCGCGTGCGACGCGGCCGATGGCTGCGATGGGATCGGAAACGATTGCCCAGCGGACGCGAAGGCCGCGGCGGGCACGGTATGCCGCGCGGCGGCGGGTGCGTGTGACGCGGCCGATGGCTGCGATGGGGTCGGAGACGATTGCCCTGCAGACGAGAAGGTCGCGGCGGGCACGGTATGCCGCGCGGCGGCGGCCGCGTGCGACGTGGCCGAGAGCTGCGACGGGGCCGCGAACGATTGCCCAGCGGACGTGAAGGTCGCGGCGGGGACCGAGTGCCGCGCGTCGGCGGGCGTGTGCGACGTGGCCGAGTTCTGTGACGGCACGGCGAAAGGTTGCCCCGCGGATGGAAGCGCCGTCGATGGAACACCGTGCGCGGCTGGTGTCTGCGAAGGCGGCGCGTGCATTGACGGCACAGGCGGTGCGGGCGGCGCGGGCGGCGCGGGTGGCGCGGGTGGAATGGCGGGCGCGGGTGGCTCCGGGGGGATGGCCGGCGCGGGCGGCGCGGGCGGCAGCGCGCCATCCGAGGACGGTGGCTGCGGATGCCGGACGGCGCCGCAGACAGGGAGCTCGTCCGCGCTGTCGGCGCTGGCGCTCGGGCTTATGTTCGCATGGCGGAGGCGCGAGCGGCGCGCGTGAAGCCGCGCCTATTCCCTGAGACCCATTCGACCAAGGCCTTGAGCGCCTCGAACGGGGCGCCGTCGCCCCCCCTGGAAGATCATGGCAGCGCAGTGATTCGATCGAGCGCGGGTGGGCTCACGGGGGAGTGGGCTGCGAAGTAGACCTGGAGCGCCTCCAGGTCGAGCGCGCCGCCGAGCCGGTCCGTTCCCTGCACGAGGACGGTGAAACTGTCTCCGCCCGCGGCGAGGAAGCTGTTGACGGTCACGCGGTAGCTGGCATTGGCCTCGATGGGCACGCCGTTCAGCTTCATGCTCGCGAAATCGACCCTGGCTCCGGCCATCCCGCTCAAGGTGTACGTGTAGGTAAAACCCTCCGAGATCTCCAGGAGCCGCACGATCGGCATCCCCTGTGCGTTTTGCTGGAACTGCTGCTCGAGGAGCTGCTTGATCTGCTCGCCCGTCAGGGTCATGACGACGAGGCTATTGCCGAAGGGCTGGACGGTGAAGATCTCACCATAGGTCACGATGCCATCCGCCATCTCGCCCGCCGACGCGGCATGGACGAGGTCCGCGCGCACGCCGCCTGGATTCATGAATGCGATCTGCGCGCCGCCGAGGTTCGGAGCCTTCGTCGCTTCGAGCTGTGCGTCCGCGATGATCATGCCCATCGACGAGCTTTGCGGGAGCGCCTGCGGCACGGGCTTGTACAGGTCTGCCGTGATGGAACCAACCTGTTTGCTCGCGAGCGGCGCCGCCAGATCCTTGTACGTTTGGACGAAGGCCTCCACCATCGGATCCGAGAGGTCCCGGGTCACGATCATGTTCGCCGCCTTCTTGTCGACGACATGCCCGGTGGCCTTGTCGATCGTGAGATCGATATCGGCGACGAGCCGGCCGTACGACGCGGCGCTCGTGACGATCTTGCCGGAGAGGACGCAGTTATAGGCCTGGTGGGTGTGACCGCTGACGATGACGTCGACGGCGTCCGAGAGGTTGGCCGCGATTTCGACGATGGGGCCGGAGATGCCCGGGCATTCATCAAAGAAGCCCGTGGGGTAGCCGCCCTCGTGGACGATCACCACGATGGCCTCGATGCCCTGGGCCTGGAGCTCGGGGACGATCTCGTTGACGGTCTCGACCTCGTCCGTGAAGGTCAGACCCGCGATGCCCGTGGGGGTCACGATCGAGGGGGTGGCTTCGAGTGTCATGCCGATGAACGCTACCTTCGCGCCGTCGAATTCGCGGATGTCGTACCGCGGGAAGAGCGTCTTGCCGGTCGTCGTGTCGACGACGACGTTGGCGGCCAGGAACTTGAAATCGGCGCCGGGGAAAAAGGTGCCGTCTGCGCACCCGTCGACGGGGCTGCATCCGCCGTATTGCAGGCGCAGGAGCTCGGCCGCGCCCTGGTCGAACTCGTGGTTGCCGACGCCGTTGATGTCGAGGCCGATCATGTTCATCGACTCGATGGTCGGTTCTTCGTGGAAGAGCGCCGAGACGAGCGGCGAGGCGCCGATGAGATCGCCCGCGGAGACGACCACCGTGTTCACATTCTGTGCGCGAAGCGCCGCGATGTGCGTTGCGAAATACGCCGCGCCGCCGGCGTTGACCAGGGTCATGTCCGGCAGCTTGATCTGACCGCTGCTGCCCGTCGGCGGCTCGAGGTTGCCGTGAAAATCATTGAAGCCGAGGATCTGCACGTCGACGAGCGACGGCCCGGCGCCGCCCGTTCCGCCTGCGCCGCCTGCGCCGCCTGCGCCGCCTGTGCCCCCGACGGCCCCCACGCCGCCCGAACCACCGACGCCGCCTGCGCCGCCGTGGCCGCTCGTGGCTCCTGCATCCGCGTTCGTTTCTCCTTCGTCACTGCAGCTTGTCAGCGGCAAGAGGCAGGAAGCGAGCAATACGCCTGCAATGGTGACGAGGGGGCCCTTGGAAAATCGATCCCCGCGTCGTCGCAGGGCCATGGTGAGGGACTGCATATCGAACTCCTGTCGCGATTCGCCGCAAAGGGCGCCGACGCGACGAGACCCCATAGACCCTCCCCGCGACGATTGGAGGGCGACGCGGTTTCATCGTAACGACAAGCACGTCGCAGCGCCGCGCGTCCCCCGCGGCGTCACACGATCGTCGCGTCCCCCGCATGATTCCGACACCGTAGGTACACTATCGTCGTCGACGGAGGTTGGGCAGTTGAAAAGCGGTGTGCTGAAGACGGTTACGCTCGTGGTCACGAGTCTGCTGATGGCTCATTGCGCGGCATCCGGGACCGGCGACGATCCGGGCGCCGGCGGCTCGGCGGGGCCGGCAGCAGCCCCGCCGACCTGAGTGGCTGGCTCTTCAAGGACAACGACGATACGCACGTCTACGCCATCCCGAATGGTATGACGCTCGCGCCGGGCACCTACCTCGTCTTGGAGGAGCTGAGCCTCGGTTATGGGCTCGGAGCCAGCGATTCGGTGAGGCTGTTCGATGCGGGGGGGCAAACCCTCGTCGACACGTACACATGGTCGAGCCACGCGGCGACCACCTACGGCCGCTGTCCAGATGGCAGCGGCGCTTTTGTCGTCAAGCTCGGCCCGACCAAGGGCGCCGACAACAATTACGATGTAGGCCCCCCGGGGCTACCGTCGGACCGCGGCTCGGCCCGTGGCGCCCCCCACTGCCGCCTCCGCTGCCGTCCGAATCGACCGACGAGGCCGAAGGTCCACACGGAGCCAAATTCGGCAGTCCCCCATGGAAAGCCCGGCCGCGACAAAGATGTTGGGTTGGGTTATGGGCTCACCTTGCCGGCCTCGCGAACGCGCTGGGCGCGGGCAACCTCCTCGGCGATGGCGAATCCCTCCACGCGCAACGCGGCGCAGGCCGGATCGGTGGCCACGCGAGCCACGTTCCCGACCACGCACCGGAATTCGTCGCATGTTTTGCCCGTGCACGCGAAACGACCGTCCCCTGCCTGCGCGAAGGAGCCATCGGCGCGAACGCCCAGGGTGAGCACGAGGCTCCCGCTCGGGGCAAAGACATCGATCGTATCGACCTCGCGCGGGAATGCGAAGAAACGCCCCTCCGGATCGGCGCCGAATGGGTACGGCTGCGACTGGGTGGCGAACGACGCGTACTGCGGCTCGGCGCCGTCCGTGGCGGGAAGGGTCACGATTGTGATGGAGGCCCCGGCCCTCCCGGCCCGGAAATCGTGTCCCACGATCCAGAACCGGCGATCCTTCTCCAGCCAGCCCATGGACAAGTCCAGAGGACTCGTCAGATCCCAATCCGGCGCCGGGAAGCTCCGTCGCACGTTCCCGGTGGACAGCTCGATCTCTTCGATCGAATGGTTGTACCGGATGCTCGGATCCTTCAGGTGCACCGTGAAGGCTGTCTGGCGCGCGCTCGACACGACCAGCCCGCGATACTCATCCTTGGCGTTGCGAGTGTTGCAGGGGCTCGTCGAGGGAGCGCCGGGCGGGCAGCTCCGCAGGAACACTTGTCCCGTCCGCGTGTCGATCCATTGCAGGCCGGCCTTCCCGCCGGCGATCAGCATCTGCGGACGCCCTGCGTTCTCGAAGGAGACGAAATCGGGCCTGAAGGTCGAGGCCGCAGAGGTCTTTTGCCAGGTGAAGCCCGGCTGACCCGGCTTTCGTTTGCCCAACGAGAGGACGTACTTGCTGTCGTCGAGCCCCGCGTAGGTCGCCAGGAGCGCCTCGTTGCCGCGGCTCAGGAGAACACCCACCGACGTCTTCGGCGCATCGAACACGAAGCCGGTTTCCTCCAAATGAAACAGCTTCTCGTTCGTGTACGCATACAGATCCGAGCCCGAGCCGGCGAAGTCCACCTGCTTGTCCGCCACGCCCGGCGGCGCGGGCAGCGGCGCGGGGAGGCCCAGGCGATCGACATCCATGGAATAAGCTTTGGGCAGCTTGTCCCAGGTGAGGAACCGCTGGGTGAGGGAGCTCCATACGATCCGGCGGCCCCCGCCGGCCCAGTTGAATTGGCTCGTCAACCGCTCCCTGTCGTCCGTTCTCTGGTACTGGCGCGCTTCCACCAGATGCTTCGCCAACTGGCAGGCGCTCGTGTCCTTGATCAGGCGAAAACGCCTGGAGATGTCGGCGTTTTCGTCGAGGTTGCTCTGCTCGTCGACCAGGATCGTGGGCATCTCTTCCGAGCCGCCTTGCGCGAAACGAGCGCACGTCGCTCGCACCCTCCCGACGATGCGCCCCACGTCGTCGAAGACCAGGGGAACCTCCTCCCGGGACCGATAGCGATGGACGAGCGTATAGCGCCGCCCTGGCGACACCTCTTGCGCGTCATGGTTCCACCACGAGAAAGGAAAATCCTTGAATGACCATGCTTCCGCGGCGCCGAGCGCGCCCGTACGCTCGTCGAGCGCGACGACGTGGCAGTTCGTGAGGGAGGGCGCGAGCATCCTCATGCAGCGGGTCGCAAAGAGGCCGCGCGGGCTCAGCGTCAGGAGGTCGTCATTTTCGGCCGACGACGCGCCCTCCTTCAGGTTCGGCATGGCAGGCAGGGTGCGCGACCAGAGCCGCGTACGCGTGGCGAGGTTCCACCGTTCCACCACCCGCACCGAGGGGAGCCGAACGAGTTGTCCCTCCCAGGCCGTCGCTGCGACCGACGAGAGCACGAAGGCATCGGCGCCCTTCGAGGTGAGCACGATGCTCCGTGGGTTGAGGCTGTTCGCGGGAAGCGAGGCGACGGCGACGAAGCGCCCCCGATCGACGCCCTCCCCGGAAGGGGCCTTCTCGAAGAACGTCAGATGGTTTTCCTCGCTCCAGAACACGTTCCGCTCGGGCAATGCCAGGAGGCGTCCCGCCCCCACGCGCCACGGCTGAAAGACCACGCTGGCCGGAGGCGCGGCCGGTGGGCTCGGAGGCGTCACGGCAGCGCTTTGCAGGATCGGTGGCGTGGGGGTGGGGGTGCTGCTGCAACCGATGGCGACGCATCCGGTGAAGAAACCAAGCCATCGTCGAGCGCTTCGGGGCGCGAAAGAGTTCACCCGCACCGTACATCACGGAACCGTCGTATCCGTCAAGGTCGTGTGGCTCGGCGCGCCCCGCTCTCGCGGCAGCGCCAGCGCGGCACCGATATCGTACATTTGAAATGGCATGATACGTCCCACAAACTCCTTAGCGTGCGTAAGAATTCGCTGGCCATTTCGACCTCGGTTCGTGTAGGGGTATTCCGAGATGACGGGCGAGGCGCGTGTTGACGCGTAGAGGCAGCCTTTTCTGCCATTCCAGGCGCTCGTACCGGGGAGCAAAAATGAAAAAGTTCACTACGGTGGTGCTCGGCACCGTCGCGGGGCTGGTTTGTTCGCAAAGTGCGCTCGCCGCCGGGGGCGTCACGTTCGACGATCAGATCGTCATCACGTCGGCGGACGGGACCGAAATCGCCGCCAACCTCTTCACGCCCGTCACCACGAGCCCAAACGCGGCGCTCCCGACCATCATCTTCGTGAATAGCTGGGCGCTCGAAGAGCACGAGTATCTCGTCCAGGCCGGCAAGCTCGCGCAGGACGGCTACCTCGTCCTCAGCTACAGCGCGCGCGGCTGGGGGCAGTCGACGGCATTCGCGACGGTCGGCGGGCCCGAGGACGTGGAAGACCTGTCGGCGATCATCGATTGGCTAGACGCGAACACGCAGGCCGACATCTCGAACATCGGCATCTCCGGGATGTCGTACGGCGCGGGGCTCTCGCTGCTCGGGCTCGCGCACGAGCCACGCATCAAGACCGCGGCGGCGCTGAGCGGATGGGGCAGCCTGCCCGACGCCCTCTACGGCGGCGAGTCGACGAGCCTCGTCTGGGGCACGCTCCTCGTCGGCTCCGGCTACCTGCTCGGCGAGATTTCGAGCGATATCCCGGCGTATTTCGGCGATCTGCTCGCCGGGACCGACGTCGCCGAGGCGATCGCCTGGGCCCACGAGCGCTCCCCCCTCACGCACGTGGACAAGATCAACGCGCGCAATGCCCCCGTCTACATCAGCAACAACTTCAACGACGAGCTGTTCAAGCCGAACTCCTCGCTGAAGTTGTATTCGCTCCTCACCGGCCCGAAGCGGATCGACGTCAACCAGGGCATCCACATCAGCGCCGAGGCGACGGGCTTGCTCGGGCTCCCGAACTACGTATGGAACAACGTCCACGACTGGTTCGATTTCTGGCTCAAGGGCGTCGACAACGGCATCACGGAGGAGCCGCCGGTCACGATGGAGCTTCAATCCTCGAACCAGCGCGTCGAATTCGAGGACTGGCCGAGCGCCAGCGTCAGCACGAAGACCCTCTACCTGGGCCCCCGCGGCTTGATCGGAGACGGCGCCCTGCGGAGCTCCCCCAACACGTCGACCTACACGAACGCGATCTGGTCGGGCGCCGACTCGATCGCCACGACGGGCATCCCCATCCTCTCGGCCGCGCTCGACGCGCACATCAATCTCGAGGTCTCGGCCTGGCTGCCCGCGGCCTCCGACATCAACTCGATCGTGTATGAGACCTCGTCCTTCAGCTCCCCACTCAAGCTGCGCGGCGCCTCGACCCTCGACGTATGGATATCGCCCTCGCACGCGAAGACGCAGCTCGTCGCCTACCTCTACGACGAGGACGCCTTCGGCAACGGGAAGCTGATCTCGCACGGCGTGCGGACCCTGCACAATGCGACGCCCGGGCAAGACGTGAAGATGTCCATCGAGTTCGTCGCAGCAGGCTACGACGTGCCGGCCGGCCACCGCCTGGCGCTCGTGCTCGACACCTACGACCCGCTCTATCAGCCGGCGACGCTGCTCGCGCACCAGGTCAATATCCGCTACAGCTCGTCGAAGCAGTCCGTGCTGAAGCTCTCGTACGACCCCTGAACCGCAAATTCCCCGAAGCCGCGGGGCGCCGTCCCTTCCCAAAAGCCCGATCTGCGTGTAGAACTCGGGCGTGTCCGCCCGCTCTCCGCGCCCCGACGACCGAAGGCTCCAGCGCGCCTCGCGCCTGCTCTTCGCAGCCGCCCTCGGCCTCGTCTGCGCCGCGCCCTTCATCACAGGCGAGCTCCCCATCGCCGAGGCCAAGGAGGCGAAGGGCAAGGCCAAGCCCAAGGCCGAGAAGAAGGCCCCCGCCGGCAAGGGTGTGTTCGAGCACGGCTGCCGCGTCCAGAGCCCGCAAAAATTCCTCGAACGCCGCACGTTCGTCTCGAAGGGCGTGCTCGACGGCGGGAAACACACGAAGGCCGTCCAGTACCTCGCGACCCATTACGGCAACGTCGGCGACGACGTGACGCGCAAGCTGAACCCCAAAGGCGCGCTCCCCCAGGCCGTGACCGTGCAGTTCATGGGTCTTCCCGTTTCAGTGCACACGAAGGTCGCGCCCGCGCTCGCCTGCGTCGAGAAGAAGATCAAGAAGTCCTGCACCGGCGCTTCCAAGTACACCCCGCGCGCCCTCGGAGGCTTTCGCGGGGCGAACACCTACCGCGGCATCGAAATCTCGAACCACCTCTTCGGCATCGCGCTCGACATCGACCCCGACCGAAACCCCTGCTGCGGCTGCGTGGACCCCTGGCCGAGCCACCCAAAATGCAAGCAGAAGTCGCGCTCGCCCTACGACCGCGCAGCGATGCCGAAATGCTGGATCAAGGCATTCGAACGGTTCGGGTTCGATTGGCTCGGGCACGACCCGCTCGAGGACACGATGCATTTCGAGTTTCTCGGGGATCCGGACAGGATCAAGAAGTAGGGGGACCTGGGGGGCGTCGCGCCGGGGCGCCGCCCCGGACCCCGCGGGGGGCTGTCCGCCCCCTCGACCCCGGACCAGCGAGGCGCTGGACCCAGGGTTGAAAAACTGCGCGGTGCGCAGTTTTTCAAACAGGCCGACGAAGAAGCCGGGGGGACAGCAGAAGCCGTAGCGCGGACAGGTCGGCGGCCAACGCCTCGTCGCATGACGTCGTGGTGTGACGCGATGGCCTCACGCTCCAAACAGCACGGCTCCGTCCCTCCACGTGATGGGGCCGTAGGTCTTCGGCGATGAGCCCATGGTCTCCCGCATCGTGCCCATCTCTCGACGCCACGAGCCCGCCGCCCCTTCCATCGTCCTCGTACCTCCAAGGCACGGCCTCGTACCTCCGGAGGCTCGACCGCACGCCCCAGAGACACGACCTCGTACCTCCAAGGCACGACCTCGTGTCTCCGGAGACTCGACGTCGTCTCTTCGGACCGTGCCCCCGTCTCTCGCACACGCGTCCCCGTCGCCTTTTGGCTCGGCCTCCAAGCCGGAAGACACGGCCTCATCGATGAACTGCGTATCGCGCAGCTCATCGAACCAACGCCAGCGAACCTCCCCATGGTCTTGCCACCGGCCTGCTGGAAGGCCGCGCGCCTATCTCGGTTGGCAACCCCGCTGCCGGTCTTGACCGGGCCTGTTCGATGAACTGCGCATCGCGCAGTTCATCGACCTCGGGTCCAGCCCCTGGCTGGTCCGGGTGCAGGGGCGGATAGCCCCTGCTGGGGTCTGGGGCAAAGCCCCAGCGCGGCGCCTCAAAGCCCCTCGCAAGGGTCCTCCCCCGGCCACGGCGTGCCCGTCCGGCAGGCCTCGGCCTGGTTGATGCACGCTTCCAGCATCTTCGTCCAGCCCGTGCGTTTCTCGAACGACGTTGCGCGGTATGTGTCCATCAGGGACCGCCCGCTTTCGCGGAGCAGGAGTTCGAACGGATTGCCCCATAATACGCTCAAGCCGCCGAGCCGTGCGCCTGTGGCCGGCTCCATGCGCTGGGCTTCGACCACGAAGGGGCTCGTCGCGTGGAAGCCGGCGAGGCGGCGGTACTGGCCGCCGTATTGCACTTGCTCGCCCCAGGGCTCTGTTTTCGTCCAGAGGTGCGGACGGCCGATGACGGCCAGCACCTCGCGTGCTGCTGCTGCTACGTCCGGACCGACGAGGACCGAGCCCGAGCCGTCTGGCCCGCAATGCGCGGGATCCGCGAGCCGGTCGAGCAAGGCCACGAGGTCGACCGAGGCGTCCGATGCCGTCGTGCGTGACCGCGATGCACGCCGCGACCGCCCTCCGTGCGACGCGGATGTTGCCGAGGCGACGATGCCTGCCCCGCCGCAGGCTTCGGCGAAGAGCGAGGTGACATCCTCGCAGGAGAACCCGCGAGGTCGCTCCCGACGCACGGCCGTGACGAGGTCGGCGAGCGCCTCTTCGAGCTTGCCGATGCGACGCAAATCGAGGCCGACGCTCGTGACCGAGGTGCCGACGTAGGCGCGCCCTGCCGTCGAGACCCCCTCGACGTAGGCGCGCACGTAATCGGTGACGACCGCCTCTACGAGCACGCGTGGGCTCGCCGCGGGGCGATCTTGCGCGATGTAGCGGAGCGCGCTGTACGGATGACCCGCGTCCGGCATCGTCTCGCGCGAGGCGACCATGTAATCGGCGACGCCCGAGAGCGACGAGGCCACCTCGACGGCGCCGAGCCGGCAGACGTCGAATGCGACCACGTCGATGCGGTTCGAGGTCCCGAACCCGCCGAGGCCGGGTTTCGTGCGGATCTCGGTCTCGATCACCTTCGACGCCTCGCCGAGCGCGGCCGAGAGCCCTGTCAGGGACAAACGTTTTCCTTCGCCTGACGTCGTGTCGTCGGCGAGGCCCGTGAACCCGTCGCCATGGCCCGTGAACGTCACCCAGTAATGGCGCGCCGGGTACATTCGCACGCCCTCCACCAGGAAATCGCGCAGTGTCGCCATGTCGCTCGTGTCGGTCTCGCCGAGGACGAGGACACCCGGCTCCTCGTTCTCCCGGCCCGGAGGCCTCACTTCCTCACGGTAAAGCGAATACCGCTCGGAGGGGCGGGGTTTGCCGTCGTCGCCCATTTGAAATGGCGCATAGTCGCGTTGCACCAGGATGCGGAAGAGGGCGCTGCCGCCGAGGCCGTGCTGCCATTCGAGCGCGTCTTGATCGAACGCGGAGACGAGGTTCGGATCGAGGTCGTCGTTCGCCGCGAAGACGAGCCACGTCCATTCCGCGGTCCAGAGCGAGGGCGGCCCGCGACGGAGCTCTGCGCCGCTCTGCTCGACCGCCGGCGCCGACGCCGTGGCGCCCGCCGAAGGGCCCTCGGGGGCGCACGCCGCGAGGCCCGCGGCGAGCGCCCCGAGGGCGATCACGTATTTTTCACGCACGGTCGCTGATGTCCTACCGGCCATTGCGCGAGAGGCGCAGGATCGACTGGAGCACGACGGACGAGATGTGCGGGTTGTCGCTGCGCCCGCCGGTGTCGTCCCCGGCCTCGTCGCTCGCGTCGGGGAACGCCGACATGAAAATGAAGTCGGGGTGCAGCTCCTTGCTGTTCGGTCCGACGCCCGTCGGCGAGTCGATCCATTCGCCGCCGAGGATCGTGCCGCGCCCGTCGAGCTCGAGCACGTAATGGTACGTGACCTCGGCCGTGGGGCGACGACGTTGCAGGGGCGGCACGAGGAGCTGCTCGATGCTCGCCGCGTAATTGACGAGGTAGATGCTCGTGCGGATGCGCGCGAACCGGACGGCGTTCTCGTTCCAGCGGTAGCTCCGGCAACCGGCCGAGGGGCCGTCGCCGTTGCAGACGAGCTGCGAGGCGCGCCGTTCGTCGATCTCCTCGTTCTCCTGGATGCGATACTTCACGACCGGGAACGTCCAGACCTCGTCGCCGTACGCGTAATCGATGACGAACGGGAGCCGCTCGCGCGGGCCGCCGAGGTTCGCGAGCGCGGGCGCGCCGCGGCCCATGAGGCCCGTCAAGGCGATGTGCAGCGTGCCGGGGTTCACGTCGCGGCAGGCGGCGGTCGTCGGCCGTCCGACGCTGTCGCGCGTGATGTCGTCCTCGGGCACGTTGCAGCGGTTGCCGGCCATCGTGGACGAGTCGTGGAAGTAGATCTCCGAGAAGAGCGCTTCGAGGTCCGCCATGCGGAAGAGCACGCAGGAGCGGCCGCGCTCGCCATTGCACTCCACGATCCGGCCATTCTCGCGCCGAACGCGCACGTCGCGGCTGGGCGCGCCGTCTCGCTCGGCCGTGGAGTACGACGACCAGCCATTGCAATGGCCCCACCACGACTCGGGGACCGTGGTCTGGTAGGTGCCGTGGTTCAAGAGCTCCCACGCGGTGGCGGGGCCGGCGACGACGATCGAGGGGCGGACTGCGCCCGAGCCGCGCTCGCGCTCCGGCCTGCGCATCTCCTCGGACGTGAAGGCGCGGACCTGCGGGAGGCGCTGCGCCTCGCCCGGGTTCATGAGGAGATCGTACTTTTCGACCGGCGAGAGGTTCTCCGGATCGGAGCGGAAATCGCTGTAGTCCTTGTTTCGCGAGTTCCAGCGGTCGGCGATGCCGTTTTCGGTCATCGGCCACCAGCTCGACGGGAAAATGGGCCGCGAGCTCTCGCCGGACGCCGGACCGGAATCGATGCGCAGGAGCGCGCCCCGGAGCTCGGGGTGCAGGCGTGCGGCCCTGTTCGTTTCGTTCATGGGCTCTCGTCCGGGAGCCCGTGGCACGAGGATTTCGTGGGTTCGGAAGTAACCATTCGGCACAAATCCCGGGCGGAGCCGCGGTTCTTGCGCCGAGGTCACGCGTTGTGCGCCGATGAGCGCGAGTACGGACGCGGCCAGAATGACGCTTCGGGTGGTGTTCATGGTGTTCATCGTCCTGCCGAGATGGCGGCCGTCCGAACACCACTGCACCCCCCGGGCCAGCAGGCTCGGCGGAGAACGTAACGTTTCCGCTCGCGCAGGCGCGGGACTGTGCAGGCGGAGAGCGGTGACGCGTGGGCGGAAAGAAACGAGGGAAAGGGGGAAGATCAGCGTTTTCCGCGGGGGGTCCGGCGCGAGGGGACGTACTGGCCGGTCTTCTTGTTCCACGTCCAGAGCAGCTCGAGCGGGCTTGCGCTCTCCGACTCTTCGCCGCTGTAGGGGACGCCGCGCATGCCGAAGCGATCGAAGCTCTTTTCGTGGAACGCGTCGACCGAGGACCAGCCGGACGTCAAGAAGTCCGCCTCCAGCGGCTCCGAGGTGTCCCCTGCCGCGTCCACGGCAAGGACGCTCCACGAGGAGGATATCGCGCCGATCGGATCCATCGCGTGCTCGTCGTAGCCGAAGAAGTGAACCGACTTGTTCCGCTCCACGAACCCCTTGGGCTCGCCCACGAGCAAGACCGTGTCGACGAGCTTTTTCGCCTTGAAGATCCCGATGTACGTATCGAGCAGGTGCACGTACCCGAGCTCGAGGTCGCCGAGCTTCGTCAAGGGTTCCCAGAGGACCTGCTCGGTGGGCTCGAGCGATGTGCCGCCGTGCACGCGGTCGGGGAAATCGACGAGCTCGACGAGGTTCGGCTGGGCGGGGTGATAAGAAAACGCCTCGCGGAGCGCGTGCATGCGGGCGGCGGCGCGGAGCTCGCCCATCGGCTCGAAATCGATGTCCGCAGGCGCGCTGAGGTCCGACCGCTGCTCGGGCTGGAGCGCCGGCGCCTTGTCGGCGGGCCCCGCGACCGCGGCCAGGGAAAACGTCATCGCGGGGGCCTCGGAGATGCGCGGCAAGGCCGAGAGCGGTAGCTTGATCTCGGTCGTGACGCGATCGCCTTTCACCTTCGAGGCGACGACCGCACCCGGGACGGGCAAAAGGCCGCCGTCGCCGCGCCAGCGGAGGCCCTTTTCGTCGAGCCGGAAGAGCCGCGTGAAGCGCGCTGCGTGTTTCGCCGCGAAGGCGGCGTGACGCTCCAGCGTCGCCTTGCATTTCGCGGCGGCCTCCGGTTCGAGGTTGTCCGTACAATTGAACTCGTAAAACGTGCCGTCCCGCGACCATTCTCCCAGGGGCCGAAGCTCGGCGGCCGGCGTCGAGAGCTCGATCCAGAGCCCGTTTTTCGCGTCGCCGACGAGGTCCGTGACGATGTGCGCGCCGTCCTTGGTCACGGAGAGCCCGACCGAGGGCGAAGCCTCGATCGTGCCCCATTCGCCGAGCTCGCCGTCGATCACTGGGCTCTCCGGCGTCGTCTCGACCCACGCGACGGGGATCGCGGGCTTCGGCTCCTCGGCGGCGGCCTCCGCGATCGGAGCGGGCTTGGGTTTGGACGGGGCGGCCGTCGGCCGCGGCGGCGGCGGCGGCGCGGCGCCGCACGACGCGCCGAGCGCGACGAGGGTGGTGGCTCCGGCGAGGAGCAAAAGCGAACGCGGGGCGAGCATGTTTTTTCGTTTCATCATGGCGAGGCAGGGGGGCTGGGGATGCGGAGGGTGCCCGTGGCGACGACGATTTCGTCTTGTTCGAGGTCCACGCCGAAGGACGCCGCCAGGGTGGGGCCCATGCGCTGGTAGACGACCTCCCAGCGAATGGTTTGCCCCTCGATCGAGTCGGGGAAGACGAGCACGGCGACGCGCGGCGCCCCCGAGGCGGGGACACGCTCGTCACGCACTTCGATGCGCGAGGAGGAGCCGCTCTCCGTGCCTTCGAGGCGAAAGACCCGCTGGAGGGCCACGGCGGGGGCGCGGAGCGCGGCGTTTCCCACGGCGGAGGCGCGGAGCTCGATTCTGCGGAAGAGGTCGCCCGTGGGGAAGGCGTGGCCCACGGCGCCGGCGCGCAGGGTCACGAGGATCGAGCGATCGCTGCGCGGCGCGGCGGCGGCCTCGACGGCCGCGCGGAGCAGAGCCGGATCCTCGCGCACTTCGAATCGATGTCCCTTGCCGGAGCGGCCGCCCGCGCGCGCCTTGGGCTTCATGTGGCAGGTTTGGCAAGGCGTACCGGCGTGCTGGCTCGCGCGGTGCTCCGTGAGGGTCGCTTGCATGCGCGCGCCTTTGCGTCGGGGGAAGTCGAACTCGTGGCAGCCGTCGCAGGCGGCGGCCGTGTCGAATCCCGGCGTCGAGCGGCTCCGGTGCGGCATTGGGCCCGCGAGCGCGGGTTCCGCGGCGAGGTCCGCGTGGCAGGTCACGCATCCGACGCCCATGGCGCGCGCGCCGGGATCCGGCGGCTTTTGGGGATCGGCCGCCGGGGCGTGGCAGCCGCGGCAAAAGGGCAGGGGTTCGATTGAATACGCAGCGAGGAAGACCGGATCACTCCACGAGCGCTGGTGCAGCGATCCACGCCACTCGGCCGCCACCTCCTCGTGACAGCCCTCGCAACGCGCATTCGCGGCCGCTTGCCGATTCTCCTCGGCGACGTCGATCCCGAGGGGCGCGGCCGTCGCCGTTGCCACCTCGTCTTGCGCGGCCGGCGGAGGCGCGCCCGCGCCCGCGCAGGACACGAGAAAAAGCGCCAGGCCGCGCGTTCGCATGCGTGATGGGAATTCCGAAGGGCACGTCGTGTCAAGCGCAATCCCTCGCGCTCTCCTCGAAGCGCGAGGTCGTCGAAATCCTGCTCCTCCTTCACGAGGTGCGCTTGGCGTCGTCACCCGAACGGCGGACGATCGTCGGAGCGGATAGAGGAGGAGCTACGCGCATGCAAAGGATGACGGGGATCGGGGTCTTGCCACTTTTGTTCGTCGTGGCCTGCGGAGGCTCGGCCGCCCCGGCCCGGGGACCGATCCTTTCGAGTCCTTCGCCGCAGATGGCCGTGGAGGAGGACGCCCCGCCCCCCCGCGGTCCCGATGGGCCGGTGACCCCCGCGGAGCGCAACGCCGCGATCGACGCGCTCCTCAAACACCTCGATGCGCGGTATGTGTTTCCCGAGAAAACCAAGCTGGTGAGGGCCGCGGTGGAGGCCCGGCGCAAGCGCGGCGAATACGACAAGCTGACCACGGGGCACGCGCTCGCCGCGGCGCTCACGACGCACGTGAACGAGGTGTTGAAGGACGCGCATTTCCGCG
Organism: Polyangium sorediatum; assembly: GCF_029946465.1. Classification (NCBI taxonomy): domain Bacteria; kingdom Pseudomonadati; phylum Myxococcota; order Polyangiales; family Polyangiaceae; genus Polyangium; species Polyangium sorediatum. The sequence continues at coordinate 34,742 of NZ_JARZHI010000067.1, read as the reverse complement.
TGCGATACCTGGCCGAGAAGATCCCCGAGGCCGAGCTACAAACGGAGCCGACGGCCGCGGAGCGCGAGCGATTCGAGGCGGAGGGGCTGCGGCTGAACGGCGGGTTCGAGCGGGTGGAGCGTTTGCCCGGGAACATCGGTTATGTGGAGGTGCGCTCCTTCAGCTTCGTCGGGCGCGGGGCGGAGGCCGCGGCTGCGGCGATGCATTTCCTCGCGGAGACGGACGCGCTGATCATCGACGTCCGCCGGAACGGCGGCGGGGATCCGGAGCTCGTGGCCGTGCTGTGCAGCTATTTCTTCGACGGCGCCGTGCACCTCAACGACATCTACGATCGCCCGAAGAACGAGACGCGCCAGTTCTGGACGAGCAGCGTGCCGGGCAAGCGATACCTGGGCAAGGATGTCTACGTGCTCACGAGCAAACGGACGGGATCCGGCGCCGAGGAGTTCGCGTATGATCTCCAGACGCAGAAGCGGGGCGTCATCATCGGCGAGAAGACCTGGGGCGGGGCGAATCCGGGGGACTTTTTGCGCCTCGGGGATCACCTCGCCGCGTTCGTCCCCTCGGGCCGCGCGATCAATCCGATCACGAAGACGAACTGGGAGGGCACGGGTGTCCTCCCCGATATCGCCGTGCCGGCGGAGGACGCGCTGCGGGTGGCGCAGGTGCGCGCGCTGCAGAAGCGGATCGGGGCCGTCTCCGAGCCGGAGCTGAAGACGTCCCTCGAAGAACGATTGCGCGAGCTTTCGAGCGACGAGCCCGCGAAGCCTCCGCGGTGAGGCGGGTCAGGGCGCGCCGCAGGCGAGCCAGTCGGCGAGCTTCATGCGATCGTCGAGCGACGGATCGTCGGGCCCGGGCGGCATCGAGTCGTTCTCCGCGGCGCTCCGCGCGAAGACCCGCGCCCTGTGCCGCTGGACCTGCGATTTCGTGTCGAAGATGAACTCCCCCGGCGCGCCGGCGCGATCCGTGGCCGTGGAGGCGTGGCAGCTCTGGCAATGGGCGTTCATGAACGCCGCGCCGAAATTCTCGTAGGTGAGTAATGTCCCCTCGGGAGGGCACGCCCAGTCCTCCATGTCCGTGTAGAAGAGGCTGCACGCGGCCAAAACGAAGGGGAACGTGGCGAACACGAGGCGGGGCAGGGGGCGCATCGAATCCTCAGAACAAGGCGAAATGGGCGCCGAGATTCGCGCCCACGAACCCATACCAGTTCGGCCCGCTCGAATACCCGAGGTAGGCGCCCACGAGCTCGGGGCCGAGGGCCAGCGTGAACTTCGTTCGGCGGAGCAACGTGAAGTCACAGCCGAGGCCGAATTGCACGCCCGCCCGGTGACGAATGCCGGGGCCAATGCCGAGCACCGCGCCGGCCGGCTCCTCGGCGACCGAGGCCATCGATTCCTCGTGTTGGTGGACGAACCCCACGTGGGCCCGCGGATAGACGAGGGGCGTCGCTTGCCACCCCGCCCGGATGCCGAGCGATAAAAACGTGAGCAAGCGCTGATCGACGGTGCCATACCCGAGGCGCCCCTCGGCGAACGGAGTCACCACGCCGAAGAGCCGCAGGCCGACCGCGAAGCCGCCATACCCCGTGACGTCGGTGCGCCAATCGGTGGTGCCGACGGCCGAGGAGACGGCGACGAAGAGCTCCCCCCGTGGAGCAGGCTCCTGCGAAGGCGGGGGCGGGGCCTCTTCGCCTCGCGCGAGGGCAGGGGCGCCGAGGAGGCCCACGAGGGAGACGAGGATGTGCCGAGGACGCGTCAAAGCGCAGGCCTCCGTGTGCGGGTTTCCAGGCGTCGGATGCAGAAGGCGAGGCCGTGCCGCAAGGTCCCATGGGTGGGAATGCCGGACAGGTCCACGCCGAGCGAGATGAGGGTCTGGGCCACGGTGGGCCGGATGCCCGTGAGAATGCCTTCGGCGCCGAGCAAACGAATGGCGTGGACCATCTGCACGAGGTGATACGCCGTGGCCGTGTCCACGACCTCCACGCCGGTCAGATCGAGAATGGCGAAACGAGCGGAGGCGCGGGAGACGGCGCCGAGCAGGTCATCCATGACCCGCGCGGCGCGGCGGCTGTCCACGACGCCGATCATGGGCAAGGTGAGCACGTTCTCCCAGACCTGGATGATCGGCGTCTCGAGGTCGCGGATCACCGCCTCCTGGCGCTCGATGAGGGCGAGGCGCGCTTCGAGCTCCTCCCGGATGCGCTGGCCCTCGTTCATGTTCTGCGAGATGCCGATCACGCCCGCGAATCCATTCCCGGCGTCGTGGATGGGCAAGTAGACATTGTCCCAGTGGGAGCCGACGATGTGCACGGATTCGCGCCCCGGCGTGCCGTCGAGCGCCGCGCGCATGGGCGGGCTGATGTGGTCGCCGAAGACGTCGAACACGCTTTGCCCGAGGAGCTGCCCCGGCGAGGCCCCGAACGCCGCGAGCGCCTTGCCGTCGTAGAACGTGTAAATGCCGTCCTTGTCCGTGACCCACGCGATGATGTCGAGGTGATCGAGCAGGGCGCGGAGCACGCGCTCGGAGAGGGGTTTTTCCGGGGCCGTCTCCGCCTCGCGCACGTGCGCGTGTGCGCTGTCGGCGAGCGAGAGCGTGGCGAAGATCTCGGGCCGCCCCGGCGCGCGCCAGATTTGCCACGCGAGAGCCAGCATGCCGCCGTTGGGTTGTCGCGCGCGGCACATGAAACGCGCGGGCGCGCCGTCGTCCTTGACGAGCCCGAGGGCCTGCGTGAGGGCGAGCGCGTCGTCCGGGTGCGCGTGCTCCGCGACGCGCACCCCCGGCGCGAGCTTTTCGCCCGCGAGCGCGCGGGCAGCGGCGTTCATCGCAATCACCTCGCCCCCGGGGCTCACGATCACGAATGCGCCTGGATACGTACGGAAGAATGCTTCGAAGGGATGCTCGGCTTGTTCCGTCGCCACGGTTCCCCACCTCCGCCAACGATCGACCGTATCAGCCTGGGCGGTCCACGTCGACGCGCGAGCGACGTGGAGTGGCGTCGAAATTTTGTTGTGATGCATCGCGGCGGGGCACCACGCTTCCGACGCGCGCGCGGCCGTGGTAGCGAGCCTGCCCGAGGAACCATGAGCAAGGACGAGATCACCGAGCAGGCCGCGGCCTTCGACGCCATCGGCGAGAAATACGACGAGGTATTCGCGGACAAGCGCGCGCAGGTGGAGGCCACGCGGTGGCTCGCCGAGCGCCTCGCCCCGGGCGATCGGGTGCTCGACGTGGGGTGCGGCAGCGGAGTCCCGACGGCGAAGCTGCTCGCGGAGGTGGGGTTCTCCGTGCATGGCATCGACGTTTCGAAGGAGATGCTGCGCCTCGCGCGGCAGAATGCCCCGGGCGCGACCTTCGAGCAGGTGGACATGATGACCTTTTCGTCCGAGCCCGGCTCGTTCGGCGGGATCGCGGCCTTCTTTTCGCTGCTCATGCTGCGGAGGTCCGACATTCCTGCCGCGCTGCGCAAGATCGCCCGCGCCCTGCGGCCGGGCGGGTACCTCGTGCTTTCGATGGTGGAGGGGGATTTCGACTTTTTAGCGCTGCCCTTCCTCGGCCATGCCGTCCACGTGAGCGCGTATCCGCAAGAAGCGCTGGAGGTCGTCCTGCGGGAGGCGGGGTTCGAGATCCTCGACGCGGAGGTGGTGAGCTTCTCGGCGGAGGAGCAGGCCGAGCGGCAGCTTTATTATCGGTGTCGCGTCGCGGCCGCCGTGTGATCAGGCGCGCCCGATCCGCGCGAGGCAGATGCGCAGGCCGTCGCGCAGGCTCCGCGCGGTGGTCAGGCCGCCCAGATCGACCCCCATGACCGTCAGCGTCTGCGCGACCTGGGGCCCGATGCCCGTGAGCACGCAAAAGGAGCCGAGCAACGAAGCCGCCTGGCTGAGCTTGACGATATGCGCGGCGGTCATCGTGTCGACGACCTCGACGCCCGTCAAATCGATGATGACCCCGCGTGTGCGCCGCTCGCCGATACGACCGAGCAGCCGATCCGTCATGTCCGCCGCCCGCTGGCTATCGATGATCCCCACGATGGGCAGCGTGAGGACGTCGTCCCACAGCTCGAGGATGGGCACGCTCATGTCGCGCAGGGCGCTGCGTTGCCGCTCGATGGTCGCGATCTTCTCCATGAGCTCGCGTTGCGTGGCCTCCAGCGCTTGAATGGCGCCTTCGCGCTCCTCGTTCGTGCGGATCTGATCTTCCAGGGTGCGGCGAAGCATCTGCTCGTTCTGCTTGCGCGCGACGATGTCGCGGCACGTGCAAATCAGGCCCCCGTCGGGCATGAGCGCGTTCGCGGGCAATCTCGTGAGCGAGATTTCCAGGTCCACCAAATGGCCGGCGCGATGTAGCCCCCGGACCTCGCCCGACCATCTGCCGTGTTCTCCCAAGATGGGAAAGAACTCTCGTTCGATACGTGTCCTTTCGGCGTCGTCGTAGAGCATACGCCATGTCTTGCCGATCAACTCCTCGGGCTCGTAGCCTAACACCATGCCATGGGCGCGGTTCATGTACCGATAGGTGTCGCCTGCGAGGATGGACAGCCCCTCCATGGACACGTCCACGGCCAGCTTGAGCAGGTCGAATTCGTTCGTGATGGAGACCTCTTCGAGAGGGACGGGTCGAGTGGGGGCCATCAAACATTCCTCCAGGGGCTCGTCCGGGCGCCAGGGTGTCCCGGTTGGAAGTGCCGGATGATACTTGCGAGCCATGCGGAAAACAGGATTTTTGCACACCACGCGCGCAGTCGTGGGGGGGGCGTGTTTCACGGCGTGAAACATGCCCCGCCGGCCCGCTGCTTCCCGGCCTGCCTCCCGCGCTGCGTGTGTTGGCCCGCTCCTTGCTGTTGAACCGTGGCGCCATGTTCCACGTCGAGCCCTTCTTTGATCCCGCCACCTTCACGCTGACCTACGTGGTGTATGATCCCGGTTCGAAGGACGCCGTGGTCATCGACTCGGTGCTCGATTACGAGCCCATGTCCTCCACGGTGAGCACGGCCTCGGTCGAAAATATCGCGGCGTTCCTCGACAAGGCAGGCTTGACGCTGCACTGGACGCTCGAAACGCACGCGCACGCCGATCACCTGACGGCCACGCCCTGGCTCAAGAAACGCTTCGGCGGCCGCAGCGCCACCGGCGTGGGAATTCGCGAGGTGCAAAAGGTCTTCAAGACCGTATTCGACATGCCCCCGACGTTCCGCACCGACGGCAGCCAGTTCGACCTGCTCCTCGAAGACGGCCAGATCCTCGAAGCCGGCACGCTGCGCATCGCGACGATGTCGACGCCCGGCCACACGCCCGGCTGCGTGTCCTACCACATCGGCGACGCGGTCTTCACCGGGGATGCCCTGTTCATCGAGGATTACGGCACGGGGCGCTGCGATTTTCCGAAGGGCTCGGCCGACGCACTTTATACGTCGGTTCACGACAAACTGTACGCCCTGCCCGACGAGACGCGCGTCTTCGTGGGCCACGATTACCAGCCCGGCGGACGACCGATGCGCGCCGAGACCACGATCGGGAAGTCCAAGCGGGAAAACATCCAGCTCCGCGCCGAGACCACACGCCCCGATTTCGTGGCGCTCCGCAATGCGCGGGACGCGACGCTCGCGGCGCCGCGTTTGCTCTGGCAGAGCGTGCAGGTGAACATCGACGCCGGGCGCTTGCCCGCCGAGCACGAGAACGGCGTCCGGTACCTCCGCATCCCCCTGAACCTCCGCAAGCCCGTGGACGACGACGGGGCGCCGAGGCGCGCGAGCACGAGCTGAAACACGCGTTGCAACATGTTACGCTGCGGGCGTGCCCCGCAAACCTCCCGCCCTATCGACCGAGGACGTGATCGCACGCGCCCTCGAGGCTGCCTCGGGGGCGGCCCTCGTCCTCGACGGGGAGCTCCGCATCGTCCTGTCCACGCCGGCCGCGTCGGAGCTCCTCGGCATCGAGATCCCGCCCCACGCGTCGGCCCCCAAGCTCTTGTGCGGCGACAGCGAGAAACGTCCTGTGGCCGAGGCGCTCGCGGAGGGGCGGCCGGTGCAGGCCATTCTCCCGCCGCGCGGGTCCAGCCGGCGCCTCGTGCGCGTGCGGTCGCTGCCCGTGACCCAGGGGCGCGCGCGGGTGGGCACGCTCCTTTTGCTCGAGGACGCCGGCGAATCGTTCGAGGCGGGCGAGATCCTGTTTCACGGCATGTGGACGCAGGACCCGGCGATGAAGGTGATGTTTCGCGTGCTCGAGCGTGTCGCGGGCGATGACGTGACGGTGCTCGTGCGCGGCGAGACCGGCGCGGGCAAGGAGCTCGTCGCGAGCGCCATTCACGCGCTCTCGGGGCGGCACAAGGGGCCGTTCCGCGCCATCAATTGTGCCGCCTTGCCTTCCCATCTGCTCGAAAGCGAGCTCTTCGGGCACGCGCGCGGGGCCTTCACGGGCGCGGTGCGCGATACGCCGGGGCACGTGCAGCTCGCGCACCGCGGCACGTTGTTCCTCGACGAGATCGCGGAGATGCCGCTCGAACTCCAGGCGAAGCTGCTCCGCGTGGTCGAGACGCGCACGGTCCTCCCCGTGGGCGCGCGTGAGCCCGTCCCCGTCGACGTGCGTTTCGTCTCGGCCACGCACCGCGCCTTGCGAAAAGAGGTCGAGGCAGGCCGGTTTCGCGCCGATCTCATGTACCGGCTGCGGGTCATTCCGGTCTTCATCCCCTCCTTGCGCGAGAGGCCCGACGACATCCCGCTGCTCGTCGAGAAATTCATGGCGCTCCGCAACGAGACCAGCCGGCGGCGCGTCGATCGCGTCTCGCCGGCGGCCATGGCCCTTCTCCGTCGGTATTCGTGGCCCGGCAATGTGCGCGAGCTGAAGAACGTGCTCGCGTATGCGTACGCCATGGGCGACGGCCCGACGCTCGTGCCCGCGGATTTGCCGCCCGAGCTGCTCGACCCGAGCCTCTTTGGCGCCGAGCAGGTCGCGCCGTCCCCGACGCCCGAGGCGTGTGCCGAGCACCCGAACCCCGAGGCGCGCCGGATCCTGGAGGTGCTCGCGCGCGCCGGGGGCAATCGCCAGCGCGCCGCGAAGATCCTCGGCCTGAGCCGCGTGACCTTGTGGCGAAGGATGCGCGAGCTCGGCATCGCCGGCCCTGCCTGAGGAACGTTGCAACACGCGCCTCCGCGTGTTGCAGGATGTTTCAAGCCGCAGGCGTAGGGGCTTGAAAAAGGGGGGTGTTGCGTGGGATCCGCGTGAAACGGCGCGTGGCACCTCGTTTGCAGCGCGGTCCGCGAGGAGAGCCCCATGCCCACGCTGCTCGACAGGTCCACCCCGAACCCTGCCGGTTATCGCGACATCACGCCGAAGGACGTCGCCGCGGCGATCCCCGGCGCGCGGCTGATCGACGTCCGCGATCCGGCCGAGCTCCGTGGCGAGCTCGGGCACGTGGCCGGCGTGGAGAACGTCCCGGTCGCGCGGCTCGACGCGGCGGGCTTTCGCAAAGACGAGCCGCTCGTCCTCGTTTGCCGCTCGGGGCGCCGCTCGGGCCAGGTGGCCGCGGGGCTCGCGGCGGCTGGTTTTTCCTGCGTCATGAACATGGCCGGAGGCATGATCGCCTGGAACGAGGCGGGCCTGCCGGTGAGCCGCTGAGGGAGACGCCATGCTCGCCCTCGGCGCCGCGCTTGCGCTCGTGATTGGTGTCGTCCTCGGCATGCTCGGCGGCGGAGGCGCCATTCTCACGCTGCCCATGCTCGTGTATTTGCTCGGCGTCGAGCCACGCGCGGCCATTGCGACGTCGCTCTTCGTCGTGGGCGTGACCGCGCTCGTGAGCCTCGTCTTCCACGCGCGGCGCGGCCACGTCCGTTATCGGATCGGCGCGTTGTTCGGCGTGGCTGCGATGGCCGGGGCGTTCGTGGGCGGGCGGCTCGCGCATTTCGTCCCCGAGGCCGTCCTCCTCGTCGTGTTCGGCGCGACGATGGTGGCCTCGGCCGTCGTCATGTTGCGCGGACGTGGCGAGGACGCCGCGAACCGGCGCGAGCTCCGCGTGGAGCGCGCGCTCTTGCTGGGCGGCGCCGTGGGGTGTTTTGCGGGCCTCGTGGGCGCCGGCGGCGGCTTTCTCATCGTCCCCGCGCTCGTTCTTTTTGGCGGGCTCGCCATGCGCGAGGCCGTCGCGACGTCCCTGTTCGTCATCACGCTGCAATCGTTTGCCGGATTCGCGGGGCACGTGGCGCACGCGCAGCTCGACCCGGTGCTCGTCGGGCTCGTCACCTCGTTCGCCGCGCTCGGCAGCGTGGCGGGCGCGCTCCTCGGCAAGCGTGTATCGCCGGAGGTTTTGCGCCGCGTGTTTGCATGGCTCGTCGTGGCGATGGGCCTCTTCATGCTCGGCAAGCAGCTCCCCCTGCCGCTCCTCCTTCTCGTGGCCGCGCTCGCGCTCGGTGTGATCACGCGCCCCTGGGCCGCCGCATTGCCCGGACGTCCCGCCGAAAGGTAGCCCCCACGCCGCCGCGGCCCTCGTGGTTTGCCGCGAATTGCACGTCCGCCGCGGGCGGCCGGGCTCGTGCGTGTTCCTGAAACACCGTGAAACATCCATGCAACGCGGCTGGAACGCGTCGGGGCGCGCGTTCGTGGGGCGCGCGGGTTTCGAGGCGCTGGCGTGGGAATCGTGGTGTGGCATCTTGCTTGCTTGGGTCCCGGACGAACCGAACACCCTGGAAGAGGAAACGAGATGGCCACGACCACGCCCGCACCGTCCACGAAAACAAGCCTCCCGCGATCCGAGGCCGCCGCGACTCCGGAGCTTGGGCGCGCGCGCGTCGTCGTCATCGGCGGCGGCACGGCCGGCATCTCCGTGGCCGCGCGGCTCGCGCGCGCCGGCGTGGAGAACATCGCGATCATCGAGCCCTCCGAAAAACACTATTACCAGCCTCTCTGGACGCTGGTCGGCGCCGGCATCGTGAGCGCGGACGTATCGGAGCGCGATGAGGCCGCCTACATCCCCGAAGGGGTCCGCTGGATCAAGGATTTCGCGGAGGAGATCGATCCGGTGGCGCAAACGGTGCACGTCCGCGGGGGCGGGCGGATCGGCTACGATTTCCTGGTCGTCGCCCCGGGCATCCAGCTCGATTGGGACGCCGTCCCCGGATTGCGGGAAGCGCTGAAGACGGAGAGCGTGTCGAGCAATTACGATTTCCGCCTCGCGCCGAAGACGTGGCGCCTCATCGAGTCCTTCCGCGGCGGCGGGACAGCGCTCTTCACGCACCCCACGGGGCCGATCAAATGCGCAGGCGCGCCGCAGAAGATCGCATATCTCGCCTGTGATCACTGGCGCAAGACGGGCGTGCTCGAACGGTCGAGCGTGATCCTCGGCTCGGGGCAAAAGGCGATCTTCGGCGTCGCGGAGTACCGCGCCGTGCTCGAGCAGGTCGTCGCGCGCTACGGCATCCAGACGAAATTCGATCGCAACCTGGTCGAGGTGCATCCAGACCGGAAGGAGGCCGTCTTCGCGGTCGTCGGGGCTCCGGCGGGCACGCGAGAGACGATTCGATACGACATGATGCACGCCGTGCCGCCGCAGAGCGCGCCCGATTTCATCAAGCGGAGCCCGATCGCGCACAAAGACGGACCGAACAAAGGCTGGGCCAAGGCCGACAAGCACACGATGCAGAACCCCGAGTACCCGAACATCTTCGCGCTCGGCGACGCCTCGGAGCTGCCGACCTCGCGCACGGGCGCAGCCATTCGCAAGGAAGCGCCGGTCCTCGTGGAGAACCTGCTCGCCGTCATGAACGACAAGGAGCCCACGGCAAAATACGACGGTTATGCCTCGTGCCCCCTCGTGACGTCCTACGACTCGATGCTGCTCGCCGAATTCGATTACACCGGCAAACCCACGCCATCGATCCCCGTCATCGACACGATGAAGGAGCGCTACGACATGTACCTGCTCAAGCGGTACGGGCTGCCCTGGATGTACTGGAACCTGATGCTCCGCGGTCTGTCCTGACCGAGGCGTTGCGCTGGGGCTTTGCCCCAGGCCCCACCAGGGGCTGTCCGCCCCTGGACCCGGACCAGCGAGGCGCTGGACCCAGGGTCGATGAACTGCGCGGTGCGCAGTTCATCGAACAGCCAGGGTCAAGACCACAAGCGACCCTGCCAACCAAGGCCGCAGTGCTGCAGGTTCAACGAGCAGCGGCCCCGCCGCCAGCTTGAAACCCACCTAAACAGTCTTGCCACCGGCCCGTTGGAAGAACTGCGCGGAGCGCAGTTCTTCCAGCTTCGGTCCAGGCCGTGCCTGGTCCGGGTCGAGGGGCGGACAGCCCCCGCGGGGTCCGGGGCAGAGCCCCGGTCACGCCGCCTTCCTGATGCGCGCGAGTGTCCCCCGCGCGAGTGCGTCTCGATCCACCTCGTCGAGCGACTCCACCACGAGGTCCGCTCCCGCTGCCCGCAAAAGCTCGGCGTCTCCGAGCCGCGCCACCCCGAGTGCTTGCATCCCGCCGGCCTTCGCTGCTTGCACGCCTGACGTCGCGTCTTCCACCACGAGTGCTGCCTCGGGCTGCACGCCGAGCTCTGCTGCGGCGCCGAGGAAGATGTCCGGGGACGGTTTGCCCCGTGGGAACGTCCGGCCGCAGACGTTCGCGTCGAAGAGGTCGACCAGCGTCGTGCCGGGCTCTTTGCCGAGCGGGTCTGGACGGAGGCCTGGCATCGGCTCGGGCACCACGATCCGCGCGAGCAGCTCGTTTGCGTTCTTCGACGACGAGGCCACGGCCATCGGCAAACCCATGTCGCGCACGGCGAGCACGAAGCGCAGCGCGTCCGGGAAGGCCTGGAACGCGCCTTCCTGGATGAGGCCCAGGATCTTTGCTTGCTTCGCCGCTGCGTACTCTGTGGCGTGGACTGCGGCGTCGGGGACCCCGAAGTACTCGAGAGCTGCGCGGGCCCCGTCCTCGCGGGGTTTGCCCGCGACGAGCTTCTGGTAGACCGCTGTGTCGAAGCGCGCGGGCGTGTACAGCGACTGCGCGGCGAGCGCCTTCCAGGGGCCTTGCATGAGCTCGTCCAAGGTCTCTCGCCAGGCGCGCTCGTGCGGCGAATCGACGAGCACGCCATCCACGTCGAAGAGGATCCCCGCGAACGCCATGCGGGGACAGATGAAGCCCTGACGGGCGCGCCGGAAGCCCTGCGGCGCTCAGCCGAAGAGGAGCATCGTGGCCGTCTGGTTGACGTGGCCGACGAACTGCTCGCCGTACGTGCTGAACAAGGCCGTCGGGATGCCCTCGAAGATCGCGCCGTACGGATCGAGGAGGCCTCGGGCTTCGATCTCCAGCGTGCGCAGAACGCAGTCGAAGCCGACGAGCGCCGACGCGCCGCCGAGCTCCTCGCGGGCTGCCGTCAGCGCGCGGCGCGTGTCCTCCACGATGTCGCTCGCTTCGAGCACCGTGAGGACCGTGCCTTCGGGCACCTCGCAGTAAAACACCACGCTCTCGCCGCGGAGCTGCTGCGGGCTCCGGACGAACGGTTCGTCGCCGACCATCAGGCCGAGTGGGTGGCGCTGGAAGTGGCTCACGAGCTCGGCCATCGGGATCCCGAGCACCTCGGCGTACCGGACGGCCGCGGGTTTGCCGTCGAACGTATACACGACCCGCGCGGCCTCGTCGCAGGCCGTCACGCAGAGCGCGCGATCGAGCGGGCGGAAGCTCTGCGTCTTGATCGCGCGGAACGGCACGGCGGGCTCGAGCAGGAGCAGCACCGCGGCGTTCGTGTACGCGGTGCCGTCCTTCGCGACCCACGTCGAGGCGAAGGTGAGATCGTCGCCGGCCGAGCCGCCGAGGATCGGGATGTCCGTGAGATCGCCGAGCCGATCCATCAGGCGATCCTCGGCCATGCTGAGCCCGTCGACGAGCAGGAGGCCCACGTGCCGCGTTGGATCCAGGCGTGCGAGCGGGCGACCGACGTGCGCTTCGAGCGGCGTGAGCGCGGCCTTCACGTCGGCGCGCCCGCGCAGATCCTCGATCACGGCGACGGCCGCGTCCCGCACGATCTCTGCGCCGAGCGCCATCGCGACGACCGAGCCCTTGCGCCACGCGCGCCCCTCGCGCTCGCCGGCCGTCGTGCAGCCGACCACGATCGCGCCGGGAAACGCGCGCTGCATCGCCTCGGCGAGCGCGCGCGGATCCCGCGGGCCGCCGGCGAAATAAAGGACCACGACGGGCTCGACGGACGCGAGCTCTGCGCGCATGCGGCGCGCGACGTCCTCTGCGCCGATCTCGGTCGCATGAGCGGTTCGAACGGGCACGTTGACAATCCTCCCTGCGTGCTCTCGATGAAGATGGCTAGAGCGCCGACCCGTTCGGCGCTCTGCGAGATCGCGAAGCGAGCTCGCCTCGGGGGGTGAATCGCCCGGGCTTTGCCCGGGCGAGAGGGGGACGCGAGGCGTCCCCCTCGGGACAGAAGGGTGAATCGACCGGGCTTTGCCCGGGCGAGAGGGGGACGCGAGGCGTCCCCCTCGGGACAAAAGAGCTAGGACATCGAGCGGTTGTCAAACCGATCGATGTCCTAGCGTTGCGGGCCCGAGGACGGCGGCGGTCGCCACGACACACCCGCGCCCGGCCCAGGCAGATCGACCCCAAGCTCGCGCGCCAGGGCTTCGAGCTTCCGAAGGACCTCGGGATCGTCGGAGGAGGTGTCCGTGTACTTCGAAGGATCGATGCCCTTCAGCATGAGCTTCGCGCGGACGAACCCTGCCATCGACGGGTTGCCCCGCGAGCGGTGGGCGACGATGGCGTCGATGATCTGCTTGACCTTGCCCGACATGCTTTCGCGGGCTCGCGCGCGAAATGCGGCGCGATCTCCCACTCCACGGACATCATCGCACAAACGTCACGTCATCCCCAACTGCTCTGTCAGGCCGGGGCCGCCGCCGCGGGCGTGCTGCCTGCGAGCTCGGCGAAGAGCGGCGCCAGATCGGCCCGGCCCCGCAGCGGCGCGCAGATCCGGCCCGAGGCGCGCAAGAGCTCGAACTCGAGCTTCTCCGCGCGCCGGCCGACGTCCGCGAGCGCGAGGAAGTGCTTCGCCTTGCGATCCTCCATCGCCCGATCCGCGATCACCAAGCTGTGCCGGAGCTCGCGGATTTGCTGGTCCACCTCGGACACGGCGCGCTCTTTCTCGACCGCCGCCGCCTCGACCTCGAGCTCGGCGTGGCGCGCGTTTGCCCAGAAGTCGACGAGATCGGCGAGCGCGCGGTACGCGGCTGCGAGCTCGCGGTACGGCTCGCGGAAGCCGCTCCGGCCTTCCCAGAAGACGACCTCGCGGTGCGCCTCGCGCACGCGCGGCGCGAACGAGCGCGCGGCCCCGGCGAGCGGCGCGATGCCGGCCCGGGTCGCGCGCGCCTCCTCGCGTGTCCGCGAGATGTCCACCGTGAGCCGGTCCATCGCCTTGCCCTGGCGGAAGCGGCCCTCCTTCCACTCGCGGTGGATCGTGTCGAGCGCGCGTTGCTCCTCCAGCCCGCGGGTCCGCAGCTCCGCGAGCTCCTTCACGTGGGCCTTCATCTGCTCGAGCGTGCGCGCGACCTCGACGGGCAGCGCGCCGCCGTAGGTCTTGCCGACGAGGCGCTCGACGATCTCGACGCGCGTGCCCCAGCGCTGCACCGCGGCCGTGGCCGTGGGGCGCGGGGGCGCGAGCGGCGGCGCTGCGTCGAGATCGGGCGGCGCGGGGATACGCGCGGCCTCGCTGACCTCCTGGAGCATCGCGAGCACCCGGTGGGCGTCGACGGGCCGGCCGTCGGGCACCTTCGACATCAGGTCGTAGACGAGGTGATCGAGCGCGGGCGGCACGCCGGGCAGGTTCTCGCCGAGGCGCGGCGGTGGCTCCAGCATGTGCTTGTTCAGGATCTGCGCGGGGCTCGGCGCGTCGAAGGGCAGCCGCTGCGTGAGCATCTCGAAGAGGATCACGCCGAGCGCGTAGAGATCGGCCGGCGGGCCCGCGTCCGACGACGTCGCGCGCTCGGGGGCCATGTACTCGGGCGTGCCGAACACCTCGCCCGCGTTCGTCAGGCGCACGTCCTGCGCGCAGCGCGCGATGCCGAAATCGAGGAGCTTGACCCGATCGCCCCGGAGCAAGAAGACGTTCTCCGGCTTGAGATCCCGGTGGATGACCTCGAAGTCGTGGGCGCGCGCGAGCGCGCGCGTCATCTGAATGACGATGGGCAGCGCGCGCGCGATCGGCACGGGACCGGCGGCGATGACCTCCGAGAGGCTCTCGCCTTCGAGCAGCTCCATCACGAGGAACGGCGTGCCGTCCTCCGCGTCGCCGTGATCGAAGATCTCGATGATGTTCGGGTGCGCGAGCCGCTGCGCGAGCTTCGCCTCGCGGTTGAAGCGCTCGCGCGTCGTATTGTCCGAGGCGAGCTGCGGGTTCAGGAGCTTCACCGCGCAGGGCCGGTCCGTGAGCAGGAAGCGCGCGCGGTACACGGAGGCCATGCCGCCGATGCCGATGAGCTCGTCGAGCACGTACCGGCCCCCGACGGTGCTACCGAGCCACGGATCGCGGAGCACGACGAGCGTCGAGCCGTCCGCGAAGCAGACGTTGCTCTCGCTCGGATACCGGAGGCTGCACGTGGGACAGGACTTCATGCGCGGCGCGAGGGAGGGCGGGGTGGGGGGCGTGAGGCAGCCGGTCCCATCCACCGCCCCTGCGTGCCACCTGATTACAGGATCTCGCCAATGCGCTGCAAGAGTCCGCCGCCGGAGAAGAGCGCCCGGAGCCCTTTGCGGAACCAACCATAACTTTGGGCCGTGTAGGGGTACCAGAGCGGGTCCTTGCTCCCCATGCCGACCCGCTCGACGCTGACGTGCTTGATGTTGCACATCTCGCGCAGCCCTTCCTCGCCCATCGCACGGCCGAAGCCGCTCGCCTTGATGCCGCCGAAGGGGGTGTCGGGCGTGCCGCCGTTCGTGAGCACGTCGTTCACGAGCACGCTGCCCGCCTCGACGCGCTCGGCGAGACGCGTCGCGTGATCGCGGTCGCGCGAAAAGACGTACGCGTTCAGGCCGAGGTGCGAGTCGTTCGCGAGGCGCAGGGCCTCCTCCTCGGTCGAGACGCGCATGAACGGCACGATCGGCCCGAAGATCTCTTCGGTCATCACGGTCATTTGGTGGTTGCAGCCGTCGATCACGGTCGGCTCGAAGAACTGCCCCGGCCCCTCGCGCCGCTTGCCGCCCGCGCGCACCGCGGCGCCCTTCTGCACCGCGTCTGCGATGTGCTTCTCGGCCACGTCGATCTGGTGCGGGAAGATGATCGCGCCGACGTCGACGAACTCCGCGCTCGGATCGCCCTGCCGTAGCTCCTTCGTCAGCTCGACGACGCGATCGACGAGCTTGTCGTGGACCTCGCGGTGCGCGTAGACACGCTCGACGGAGACGCAGACCTGGCCGGCGTTCGAGAAGCCGCCGAACACGATGGCGCGCGCGGTGCGCTCGACGTCGGCGTCGGCGCAGGCGATGAGCGGGGCCTTGCCGCCGAGCTCCATCACGCACGGGATGAGCCGCTCGCCGCACGCGGCTGCGACCCTGCGGCCCGTGGCGACGCTGCCCGTGAGGATCACGAAGTCGGGCTGCGCCTCGATCAGCGCCGCGCCCGTCGGCCCGTAGCCGGGGACGATCTGGAGCAGATCCTCGGGCAGGCCCGCGCTGTCCCAGACCTCCTTCGCCTTCTGCGCGATGAGCGGCGTCACCTCGCTCGGCTTGATGACGACGGCGTTGCCCGCGAGCAGGGCGATGATGGCGTCGCGCAAGGGGAGCTGGAACGGGTAGTTCCAGGGCGAGATCACGGCCACGACGCCGCGCGGCTTGTAGTGGATGAAGCTCCGGCGATGCTTGAACATGTGGAGCTTGACCTCGTGCGGCGCGAGGACACGCGGCGCGGCCTTGGCGAAGAAGGTCGCCAGGTCGGCGGCGACCATGACCTCGTGCAGCAGGGCCTCGTGGCGGGGTTTTCCGCACTCGCGCACGAGCAGATCGACGATCTCGTCGGCGCGGTCGACGATGGCGTCGCGGAAGCGGAGCACGCGCTCGCAGCGCTCCTCGACGGGCAACGCGCCCCAGGCCTCCTGCGCGCGCCGCGCCCGCTCGACGGCGCGCTTGACCTCGTCGGCGGAGGTGACCTTCACCTCCCCGAGCAGCTCGCCCGTGGCCGGCGCGTAGCTCCGGATCTTCGTCGCCGCGTGCCCATTGGCGCCCGGACCGCTCCCCGTCACGTTCCCCGCCCCTCGGTCCATCACCACCTGGCCCATTTCATCCTCCTGACAGCCGAGCGTTCGGCCCGGCGCGTCGTGCTCGTCCGCGCATCCGCGCGGGCTCTTCGCCGGCACGGTCGTCGCCCGAGAACGTAGCCAAAGGGGAGGCATGCTTCAATCGGAGAACTCGCGCCACGGACGGCTTCCGCGCGGCTGTCCGGAACGAAGGCGCCCGCAGGCAAGGGCGTCTCCGGGCCCGAGGGCGTGCCGTCGAACGCCGGCGTCAAACCCGGGTCATTCCACCGTCGAGCACGATTTCCTCGCCGGTCATGAAGGATGCGTCGTCACTCGCGAGGAAAAGGGCCGCCTTCGCCACCTCGTCCGCCGTGCCGAAGCGCCGCATCGGGATCTGCGCAATCAGCCCTTGCGCGAAGCCCTTGCGCGCCTCCTCGGGGAATCCGAGCTTGGTATGGAGCGGCGTCTCGATCGGGCCTGGGCTCACGGCGTTCACGCGAATGCCCGCCTCGGCGAGCTCCGCCGCGGCGACGCGCACGATCGACCGAACCGCCGCCTTCGAGGCCGCATAGACGCTCGACCCTGGCATGCCGAGTTGATTGTTGATCGAGCTGTTGACCACGATGGCGCCGCCGCGCCGGAGGATGGGCGCGAAATGCTTGATGTAAAGCCAGGGGCCCCGCACGTTGATGCGGAACGAATCGTCGAACGCGGCCTCGTCGAGCGAGGTGATGGGGCCGAATTTGGCCACGCCGGCATTGAGGAAGAGGACGTCGACGCCCTTGCCCTCCGCGGCGAAACGCGCGGCGAGCGCTGCGATGTCTGCGCTCGACCCGGCGTCCGAGGCGACGACCTCGGCAATGCCCGAGAGCTCCTTGCGGGCGGCTTCGATGGTTTGCGGATTGGAGCCGGTGACGGTGACCTTCGCGCCCTCGGCCGCGAAGAGCCGGGCTGCGGCGAGCCCGATGCCCGTGGTTCCACCCGTGACGAGGACGACCTTGTTCTGCAGCTTGCCCATGATCTTTGCTCTCCAGCGAGGCCGGCGTCCCGCGGTGTTCGGGGTCCGCGTCCGGCTTCGATGAGCAGAGCATGCACCCACCGGCCGACCTCCGGCAGGCGAGGGAATGGCAATCTTCTGTTGCAAAAAGCTGAAGGATGCAGAGCATCCGGTCCATGGACTTCCTGGGTCGGGCCCGCACGCTCGTTCGGATCGTCGAAGCTGGTTCGTTCTCGTCGGCGGCGCGGTCGCTCGGGCTCTCGCTCGCGGCGATCAGCCGGCAGATCGGCACGCTCGAAGAGGAGCTCGGCGCGAAGCTCTTCGTGCGCACGACGCGGAGCCTTCACCTCACCGACGAGGGGAGGCGTTTCCACGAGCATGCGACGCGGCTCGTGCGCGAGGCCGACGCCGCGATGGCGAGCGTGCGGCCCGACCGGGCGATCGGGGGCCGTGTCGTCGTCTCCGCGTCCGTCGCGCTCGGGGTGCTGCGGATCGTGCCGGCGCTCCCGGCGCTGCTCGAAGCGTATCCGGCGCTGGAGCTCGAAATGCGCCTGGAGGACCGCGAAGCCGAGCTCGTGGGCGAAGGCGTCGACATCGCCGTGCGCGCCGGCATGGCGCTCCCGGACACGACGAACCTCGTCGCGTTGCCGGTCGCGACGTTCGCGCGGGTCCTGGTCGCGTCCCCGGCCTATTTGCGTCGTCACGGAACGCCTCGCACGGTGGATTCGCTTGCGAGCCACGCGGCGGTGCTTGGCCTTTTGAGCTCTGCGACGGTGCATTTCGTCGAGGAAGGCGAGACTCGCGCCGTCACGTTGGCGCCGAAGCTCCGTGTGGCCACGATGCTCGGCATTCGCGCGGCGGTGGAGGCCGGCGTGGGCATGGCCGTGGTTCCCAGGTTCGTCGTCGCGGACGCCCTCGCCGCTGGTTCCCTGCGCGTGCTCCTGCCGGAGGCGACGCTCTCCCCCGTGTCGGCGCATGCGCTCTACCGGATCGAGAATCGTGGTTCGCCGCGCATCGACGCCATCGTTGCGCACTTTCGCGCGACCCTGCCGACGGATCCAGCGCCCGCCGCGCCTGCGCGCGGGCGACGTCGCGCCTGAGCCTCGAAGGGCCGCGCGGCGGCTGTCCGGAACGATGCCGCCCGCGCGCGCGGCCATTTCGTGTACGTGGCTTGCGCTCCTCCACCCCGATCCGAATACACATCGTCGGGGGAATGAAGATGAAACAGATGCTTGGGACGAACGTGGCGTTGCTTTTCGTCGTGGGGACGGCGCTGCCGCTCCTGCCGGGGACGGCGCGCGCGATGGAGGGGCTCACGATCGAGATGGGCCAGAAGGGCCAGTTCCTGCATGGGGCGCTGCTCGGCATTCCCGTCGTGTACACGTGCCCGAAAGGCAGCACGTCCACGAGCCTCCTCGTGCAGCTCTCCCAGGCGTCCGGGAACGAGGTGGTGAACGGCTTTGCCGTCGAAGACGCCCTCGAATGTGATGGCGAGCCGACGGAGACGTTGATCCTCGTGATGCCGACCAGCACGTCGCCCTTCCGCCGGAGCAAGGACATCGTGGTCGACGTGAACCTCTCGGCCTGCGACGACGTCTCCCTCACCTGCGGCGACGTGTCCGCGGGGCCCGTGGTGTTATCGCTCCGGCGATAGCGCAGGATTTCGACGTCCGAGGGGGGTCGCCGCGTGGCGAGGGGCGTGGGTCACGAGCGACCGCGGGGGTCGCCGCGCGTCGAGGGGCGCAGGTGACGATGACCCGCGGAGGTCGCCGCGCGTCGAGGGGCGCAGGTGACGATGACCCGCGGGGGTCGCCGCGCGTCGAGGGGCGCGGGTCACGACGGACTGCGGGGGTCGCCGCGTGTCGAGGGGCGCGGGTCACGACGGACAGCGGGGGTAGACGCGCGTCGACGGCGTCGGCAAGGTCGCGACGTCGTCGGCGCCAATCTTTCCCCGCCCGCGTCGTCTCACCACGCGGCTCCATGATCCGACTTCTTCGCCGCCGCCCCGCCCCGAACGCCCACGTCGTCCGCCCTCCCGGCCCTCGCCTTCTCCGGCGAATCGCCCTGCGCTTCTTTCAAAGCCCACCACGTGCGTGGCGCACGCTGCCGGGCGTACGCGCGCCCATCATCCTCGCCTTCATCCTGCCGCTCGCGTGGTACGCGTTCGGCCTGCTCCCCGCGTTCTCGGCCTCCGGCGAGTGCTGCGGCCCCACGCGCCTGCCTTGGCTCCCGGCGGCCTTCCATGGCGAGGACCTGGTGGACGCTCCCCTGCTCGTCGTGGGTCCCCGCCACGTCACCGTCGACGGCGTCCTCGTGGCCGAGACGCCTGCGATCGTCGAGGCCGGCGAGCCTCCCCCCCTCGACGCGCTTCGTACGCTGCTCGTGAACAAGAAAGAGCTCTGGCAGCAGATTCGTCCCGACGTGCCCTTCCCGGGGGAGATCCTCATTGCTGCCGCCCAGGATCTCCCTGCCCACGCCGTCGTGCGTGTCATGGCCAGCGCCGCCGCGGCGGGGTATCCGCGGACGAGCATCATGATCCAGAAGCTCTCTTCCCCGCTGCGCTGAGCTTCTGATCGAGCTCGGGCGAGGCGCTCGACAGGGCTTCGTCGTGCGTGGCCTACTCGCAGGCGCCCTTGGCTTCGGGCGTCTCCGTCGGGCTGTGCATGCAGCGTGTGCTGATGCAAGCATCGGGGCTGTTGCACGCCGCGCCGGGGCCGCCTTTCGGCCTGCAGGTGCCGACCGCGTGGTCCCCGTCGCGGAGCAGCCCGTAGGTGCGTCTCCGCGCGTACCTGCCGTTCACGCGGTCCCCGGGATCGCAGTACGACGTCGGGGCGCAGGCGGTCTCGCTCAAGACGATGTTGCAATCGCTCCCGTCCGCTTGATTCGGGCCGATCGCCGAGGTACAGCCGCTCGAGAGGATCAGCGCCGCGAGCAGCCAGCCGATGTGTTTCATGGGGGCGATGGATACCTTCGGCGCCCCGTCGCGGCAACTTCCGAATCACGCGCGCGCGCGAAGACGCCCCCCGCCGAATGCCGCGCGGGATTTGTCTTGTCCACGGCAGCGCATGCGTCCACAGTCTCGTCCGGCCGGAGCCGAGCGAGCGCCATGCCCCCTTCCAGGTCCAAACGCCTCTCCACCCGCCGGCAACTGCTGGCCTGCGCCGTCGTCGGGGCCGCGTCGACCGTCGCCTACGTCGTGTGGTCGCCCGGCGCGACGGTGAAGGACGGCCGCCACGATCTCGGCACGAACGGCATCTGGATGCAGCACGCCTGGCTCGGCGGCGACGGCTGGTTCACGCAGTATGGCAAGGAGGCGAAGAAGCCGCTGTTTCGTGATCCACGACGGCTCGCCGAGGCCGCGGCGCTTCTCCGCCGCCACCGGATCCGCGACGTGTTCCCGCACCTCTGCCCCGCCGCGGCCTCGGGGGCCATTGCCTCCCACGACCCGGCCCAGACCGAGCGGTTCCTCGATGCATTCGAGGGGTTTCGTGTGATGCCCTGGGTGGGCGGCGTGCTCGACGTCTCCGCCCGACCCGGCGATCGCGCCTGGCGCGAGGGGTTTACGCGATCCATCCGCGCGCTCCTCGACGCCCACCCGCGTATGGCCGGGATCCACGTGAACATCGAGCCCTGCCCGAGCGGCCATGCGCCGTATTTGACGCTGCTCGACGAGCTGCGCGCGGGGTTGCCAAAAGGAAAACAACTGTCGGTCGCCGCGTACCCGCCGACGACGGTCCTGCACCCCTTCAACGACATCCACTGGGACGAAGCGTATTTTCGCGAGGTCGCGCGGCGCGTGGATCAGCTCGCGGTCATGATGTACGACACGGCGCTCACGAACGGGAAGCTCTACAAGGACCTCTTCAGCCGGTGGACGCGCGAGGTGCTCGATTGGGCGGGCGCCACGCCCGTTCTCCTCGGGCTGCCGGCTTATGACGACCCGGGCGTCGGCTACCACCACGCAGACGTCGAGAATGTACCGAATGCGCTCGCCGGGGCGCACGCGGCGCTGCAGGCGTATCCCAAGCTCCCGGCGAGCTACCAGGGCATTGCGCTCTATTCGGATTGGGAGATGACCGAGGACGAATGGGGGACGCTCCGCGCGCAGTTCCTCCGGCCGGAGGGGCCGCGCGGGGCGTCGTCCTGAAGGGGGGGAGCATGTTGGGGGCGCTGCGCTGGGGCTTTGCCCCAGGCCCCACCCGGGGCTGTCCGCCCCGGGACCCGGACCAGCGCAAGCGCTGGACTCGGGGTCGATGAACTGCGCTTTGCGCATTTCATCGAACAGCCAGGGTCAAGACCCCAAACGACCCTGCCAACCAACACGGCAGCGTTGCAGGTTCAACCGGCAGGGTGCGCGTCGCCGGCTTGAAACCCACCTTCATGGTCTTGCCACCGGCCCGTTGGAAGAACTGCGCACCGCGCAGTTCTTCCACCTTCGGTCCAGGCCGTGCCTGGTCCGGGTCGAGGGGCGGATAGCCCCCGCGGGGTCCGGGGCAGCGCCCCGGCGCGACGCCGCGCAGCTCAATTCCCGTTCGCCAGGAGCGGCAGCGTGCCGACGGCCTCCGGGAGAGGGCCGTCGAACACAGCGCTTCCACCCGTATTGAGCTTCAACGTACCGCCCGCCTGATCCTCGCCGAAGGCCACCTCGACGCTCGTCCCATCGTCGAAGGCCACGTTTGCGCCGATCGTCCCTGCGCTCGATGCCGGCGTGGCGCTCGCAACGGCGCCGCCCGGGGCGAGCAGCATCAAAAAGCGCGCCTGCCCGCCCGCGGCCGGGTCGCGGACGTCGAGCCGGTAGCCGCCGCTCATTTCCGATTCGAGCGCCGGCCAGGCGAGCACCTCGCCGCTGGGGAGCGCGGGGAAGAGCGGCCTCACTTCGAGCGAGCCTTGCGCGCCGCTCACCTCCCACCCCTGGCCGAGCGACGTCGGTGAGATGGGCGCATTGAGCTGCCAGACGGCCTGGGCGCTGCCGTTCGTGTCCACGCGATCCATCACCAGGAACGCGCCCGGCCCCTTCAAGAAAAGCACCTCTCGATCCACGCGGCCCACGGCCCCTTTCCCCGCGTAGACGGGCGTGATGTCCGCGCGCAGATAAAGGAAGTGCGGCGTATCGTGCAGGGCCACGAGGTTCGCCGCGCCATTCTGCATCGTGACCGTCGCGCCGTTTTGCTCGACGCGCACGAGGTTGTGCGCCTCTTCGTTCTGGTAGATCCCCGAATGGGACAGGATGTTCTGATCGTACGCCAACCATTCGCCCTGGTAGATCAGCAGCGAGCCCTGATCGCGGTGCGCGTGGCTCTCCGTGAACGGGCCGGCCATGAAGGCACCCCACGTCGCCTTCGTGTCCCAGCCGTTCCGGAAGAAGACGCTCCCCGTGCCGGCGGCGTGGTACGTCGGGTGCAAATCCGCGAGGGGGCGCTTCGCGTGCGCCGGCGCGGCATACAGGAAGTCGTCGATGTACATGAACCGCTGCTCCATCTGCGGCACCGAGCAGCTCTCGAGCCAGGTCTGCGCCACGTCCGTGAGCGGATCGTCCGGGCCGAGCAGGTGGGACAGGGTCAGCACGTACGATCGGTGGTAATCGAAGAGGGCCGCCGTGCTGTCGCGCGCGTGGTCGCCGATCGGCGCGATCCGATCGAGGGTGGGCACGGTGGAATGGATCAAGCTCGGGAGCGACGCGCGCGTGTGGCCCGTGAGATCCCAGATCCGCTCGCCCGTGCTCGATTCCCACAGATCGTAGAGCCGGAAGAGGTTCTTCATCGCCACGCCGTACCCGGTGCCCTCGCGCGAGCCGCCGCCCTGGAGATCACTCGTGAACGTGGGCACGAGCTCGTCCTGGATCTTCGCCACGCGGAACGTGTCGAGCCACGTCTGCGCGCTGTCGTGCTCGCCGAGGGACGTCAGGCCGAGGAGCATCGTCGCGCGTAGGAAGGAGTAATAGTAGTTGTTCGAGGGGTTCTCGATCGACCAACCGCTCCACGGATAGGAGACGCCTCCCCAGCTCGCCTCCTCCGGGTGCCACACGTTCCAGACCGCCTGGTTGGCATACGTGAGCCAGCGGGTGCGCTGATCGGGCGTGATGGAATCGAAGCACCAGTCGTGGACCAGCGCGAGATCACCGATGGTCTCGCCGATGTAGAGATAACTGTCGAAGGCCACCTCGGCGCGCTCGCCGGAGGCGATCAGCGCCTCTTCCGCGGTGACGCGCGCCTCGATTTCGTCGACCGCGTAGGTGCAATAGGCCGCCTCGCCAGTGAGGGCGCCGAGGAGCGCCGCAAAGTGCGCCTCGAACGCGTAGACATTGCCGTTCTGGAGGTGGCCGTCCACCATGTCGCGGAAACGCACGGCGGCTGGCTCGGCGGCTGCGAGCGAAGCGCCGAGCCGCGCGTGGTTCGCCTCGTTCAAGTAGATCCGCGGATGCTCCGTGGGGATGACCGGGCCGCCCCCGCCGGCAGCGCCGCCCCCTCCCGCGCCGCCCCCGCCCATCCCGCCGGCGGCGCCTTGTCCGCCGGATCCGGTGGTTTCGGGCGTGTCCGAGCAAGCCACCACGAAAGATGCCGCGAGCATCGCCAGGGTCGACGCGAAGCAAAGCTTGGAAGAAGTCATGGCGCATCATCGCCCATTCTCCGCATCGTAGGGGCGAAAAGGAGCCGTGGATCGTCGTTCTTGCGCGGGCGAATCGCGGATTTTTCTCGAAAAGATGGAAGCGGACCGCGATGCTACCCCACCGGAACTCTGCGGTGTCTGTGGGGGCCAGCGTCCCGACGCGCCGGGGACGAGCCGACGTCACGGCGCAGGAAGGAAGCGGAGCCGACATCGTTACGGAAATTTAACGTGGCCCGTAACCATTACAAAAACGTATAGTTGCTCGTAACGGCGCGCGTCCTTCGTCGGGGTATAGGTCCAGGCGATGCAACGTTCCGCCATCGCGTGCGCCTTCGCGCTCTTGTTGACTTCTTGCGGCAAGGGGGCTCCCCCTTCTCCCGCGACGGTGAAACCTCCCTACGAGGCCCTCGAATCCGGGCGCCTGCGGATTCGTGAAGACCTCGTCGCCCAGTTCCACTTCGCGCCCGCGCGCGCGAGCGACATCCAGGCGAAGCTCCAGGGCTTCGGGCGCGTGGCATTCGCGCCGAACGCCTCCTACGCCGTGCGTGTCCCCTTTCCGGCCTTCGTGGAGCGTGTCCACGTCGCCGTGGGGAGCGACATCCAGGCCGGGCAGGCCCTCGCCACGCTCCGCAGCAGCGAAGTCGCGCGGCTGCGCTCGGAGCTCGGTCGGCTCTCGATTGCGATCTCCGCCGAGAAGGATGCGGTCGAGAGGCTCGAGAAGCTCGTGAACCAGGGCGCCGCGTCGAGCCGGGACCTCGTCGAGGCGCGCGCGAGGTATTCGACGGCCAAGGCCGAATTGCAGGGGACGCGGCTCTCGCTCAGCGCGGCGGGCGTGGCCGCGGGCGCCGGCGAGACGTTCGAATTGAAGGCGACGGCCGAAGGTCAGCTCCTCGCGCGCTCGGTCGATCCGGGCGAGCGGGTCACGCCGGAGGACGAAGAAGCGGCGTTCCTCATCGGCGACGGCAAAAAGCTCGTCGTTCGGGCCGCGTTTCCCGAGCGGGACGCGCCGCTCCTCGCGGAGGGCGCGCCTTGCGCGTTCACGGTCCCCGCCCTCGGCGCCCAGCGCATCGAGGGGAAGGTGATGCACGCGGTCCGGGCGGTCGACCGGCGCACGCACACGACGGAGGCGGCGTGCGCGCCGAATACGGACGAGCCGCGGCTGCGCGCGGAGATGAGCGCGCGTGTCGAGGTGACGGTGCGCGGCGCCGAGCGGACCCTCGTGGTGCCGCGCGGGGCCGTTCTCCTGCGCAGGGACGACCGCGTCGTGCTCGTGCAGGTCGAGCCGGGCGTGCTCGAACGGCGCGTCGTGGAGGTCGGCTCGAATCTCGGCGACGACGTGCAGATCCTGAAGGGCCTGCACGAAGGCGACGACGTGGTCACGACGAATGCGGTCCTCCTGGACGGCGAGCTCGACCTCATCCTGTAAAACTCATGTTCAAAGCCATTGCTCGTTTCGCCGTCCGCCGCTGGCCCTTCGTCGTCACCTTCGCGGCCTTGTTCGCGATCGTCGGCGTCCAAGCTTTTCGCAGCCTGCCGATCGAGGCGTTCCCCGACGTCACCAATCCGATGGTGGAGGTCGTGGGGGTGTATCAAGGGCAGGCCGCGGAGGAGGTCGAGAAAAAGGTCACGCTGGAGCTCGAGCGCGTGGTCGCGGGCACCCCGCGGCTCATCGATATCCGCTCCGTCTCCGTGTTCGGCCTGTGCCTGATGACGCTCACGTTCGAGGAAGGGACCCCGGACTTCGAGATGCGCACGCTGGTCGCCGAGCGGCTGCGCGACGCGGAATTGCCGGCGTCCGCCGAGACCATCCTGGGGCCCCAGGCCACGCCGGTGGGCCAGATTTACCGCTATACCCTGCGCGGGGACAAGCCCTTGCGGGAGCTTCGGGCCCTCCAGGACTTCGTCGTGGAGCGGCGCCTGCGCGCGGTCCCCGGCGTCGCCGAGGTCGTGACGTTCGGCGGGTTCGAGCGGCAATACCAGGTGCGCATCGATCCGGCGCGGCTCGCCGCGACGGGGATCTCGGTGCAGGAGGTCTACGAGGCCCTCGAAAAGACGAACACCAATGCAGGCGGTGGGTACGTCGGCATTGGCTCGCAGGAGTTCGTGGTGCGCGGCGTCGGCGCCCTGCGCTCGCCGTCCGACATCGGCCTCGCCGTGGTGCGCGAGGTCGGCGGCGTCCCCGTGCTCCTGCAAGACATCGCCACGGTCGTCGAGGGATCGACGCCGCGGCGCGGATCCGTGGGCCGAGGGCACGAGGACGAGGTGGTCGAGGGCATCGTGCTGCTCCGGCGCGGGCAAAACCCGAGCGTGGTCCTCGAAGCCTTGAAGGAGCGCATCGAGCAGCTCAACCGGGACGTCCTTCCCCGCGGCGTCACGATTGACGCGTTTTACGATCGAACCTCCCTCGTCGACGCGACGCTAGGCACGGTGAAGCGCAACATGGCCGAAGGCGCGCTGCTCGTCGTCGCCGTGGTCTATCTCTTCCTGCGCACGTTGCGCGGGGCGCTCCTCATTTTCCTGGTGATCCCGCTCAGCCTGCTCGCCGCGTTCGTGGGGCTCAAGCTGATGGGCCTGCCGGCGAACCTCATCTCGCTCGGCGCCATCGATTTCGGGATCATCGTCGACGGCGCGGTCATCGTGCTCGAGACGACGCTGCATTTCATGCATGGCCCGCGGGCGCCGGGAGAGGACAAACGGAGCGTCATCGAGCGGGCCACGGGCAGCGTCGCCAAGCCCGTCATCTTTTCGATGCTGATCATCATCGCGGCGCTCGCGCCCATCTTCTCGCTCGAACGTGTCGAGGGGAGGATCTTCGCGCCGATGGCGTATACCTATGCCTTCGCGCTCCTCGGCGCCCTCGCCTGCGCGGCGTTCGTCGTGCCGGCCCTGGAGACGATCGCGCTGCCGGAGCACGGCGCCGCGGAGGACGCACGATGGCTGCAATGGTTGCGGCGTAGCTACTTGCGGCTCCTCGCGCGGGCGGCGCGGATGCGCCTCGTGGTGCTCGCGGCGAGCGGCGCGGCCGCGATCGGGGGCGCCGTGTATGCGAGTGGGATCGGCACGGAGTTCCTCCCGGAGCTGAACGAGGGCGGTTTTTACATCACGTCGACGTTCCCCTCGACCATCTCCCTCGACGAGACACGCAGCCAGGTCCGGCGGATCCGCGAGAAGATCCTCCGCGTGCCCGAGGTGGTGGACGTGCTCTCCCACATCGGCCGGCCCGAGGCCGCCACGCAGGCCGAGGGCCCGAACAATGCCGAGTTCTTCGTGCCCTTGCGCCCCGAGACCGAATGGCGCCCCGGCTCGACCCGGCGCACGCTGGAGGCCGAGCTCCGCCAGAGCCTCCGCGCGATCCCGGGCGTGCAATACAACTTCTCGCAGCCGATCACGGACCGCGTCTTCGAGACCATCTCCGGCATCATCGGCCAGGTGGTCGTCAAGGTGCACGGCGAGGATCTGAAAGGCTCGACCGAGCTCGCCGAGAAGATCCGCGAGAAGCTCGGCCAGGTGCAAGGCGTGACCGATCTCGCGATCTACATGGCCGGCGACAACCCGCAGCTCCGGATCGACATCCACCGCGACGCCATTGCCCGCCGGGGGCTCGCGATCGACGATGTGCAGAGCACGATCGCGGTCGCGCTGGGGGGCGCGGTGGCGACGGAGGTATGGGAGGGGGAGCGGCGTCATGGCGTCGCGCTGCGGCTGCCCGACGCGGTCCGCGCCGATCCGAGCGCGCTCGGACGTCTGTTCGTGGGAGACGCGGAGACCCGCGCGACGCTCGGCGAGGTCGCCACGATCGAGCTCGGGACGGGGCGCTCCGCGGTATGGCGGGAAGACTTCTCGCGCTTCGTCGCCGTGAAATTCAACGTGCGCGGGCGGGATCTCGGGAGCGTCGTGGAGGACGGGCAGCGCGCGGTGGCCACGCTGGGCGCGCTGCCGGAGGGGACGTACATAAGCTGGGGCGGCGAGTTCCAGAACCAGCGGCGCGCGATGCGAAGGCTGGGGATCGCCTTGCCGCTCGCGGTGCTCGCGATCCTCGCGATCTTGTACGCGAACTTCCGGCGCTTTCGGCCGACGTTGATGATCCTCGCGTTCCTGCCGCTCGCGCTGGTCGGCGCTGTCGCGGGGCTGCGGCTCATGGGGGAGAATTTCTCGGTGAGCAGCGCCGTCGGGTGCATTGCGCTCCTCGGGCAACTCGTGCTCGCCGGGGTCTTGATATGCTCGCGCATCGACGAGATCGCCGAGACGAACCCCCACGGCGCGATGCTGGAGGGCGCCGAGACCGCGTTCCGGCCCGTCGTCCTCACCACGTCGCTCGCGCTCCTCGGCCTGCTGCCCGCGGCGCTCTCCCATGCGATGGGGAGCGAGACCCAAAGGCCCTTCGCCATCGCCATCATCGCCGGGCTCCTCGCCGGGATCCCCGCCATTCTCTTCGTTTTGCCCGTCGCCTATGCAGGCCGACGCCGCGCGGCGCCGGTGGAGGTTGTCCCATGCGATTCTTGAAGCTTGCCATGCGGCGCGGGCTCGTCCCCGGGGCCTGCCTCGTCCTCCTGGCCCTGGCGGAGCCCGCGCAGGCCGGCGTCGACGCTGTGACGACGACGGGCGAGGCGCCCGCGGCCGCAGGGTTCTCGCTGGCCGAGGCGCTCGCGGCCCTCGATCGCCACCCGCAGCTCGTCTCCGCGCAAGCCACGGGCCGCGCCGCGGCGCACGACGTCGTGGCCGCGGGGGTCTGGACGAATCCGCAGATCAACATCCAATATGCGCGATCCCTCGGGTACACCACGTACGATCCGCTGCTCGGCGCGGGGCAGATCGGCGTGACGCAATTCCTGGAGACGAGTGGCCTGCCGACGGCGCGGCGTCGCGCTGCGGAATTCGAGCGAGACGCCACGCACGCCGACACCGGCGCCACGCGGACGCGCCTCGCGCTCGAAGTGCGCCGGGCCTTCCTCGCGCTCGCAGGCGCTTTCGAGCGGAGGAATGTCGTCGCGGGGACCCTCGCGCAGGTGGAGCGCGCCCGAGGCATCGTCGAGGCGCGCGTCGCAGGGGGGCTCGCGCCCCGCTATCATGCATCCCGCATGGCCATCGCCGTCGCGGACGCGCGCGCGGCCGTCGAGGAGGCCGAAGCGCAGATCGCGACCGAGCGGGGCGCCTTCGACGTCGCCGTTGGTCCAGGCGCATCGGCGCTCCTGGGGGCCCCGAAGATGGATCTCTACGAATCGTCGTCCCTGCCGTCGCTGAGCAGCTTCCTGGACGCCGCGAAAAACCACAACGCCGAGGTCAACGCCATGCAGCTCCGCGCGCGCGCGGCAGCGGCGGAGGTCGATATCGCCCAGCGTTCGGTGTTCCCAGGGATCGCGGTCTACGGCGGCCTCGGCGTCGGCCAAGGGATCGGCCCGAACAACGAGCGGCAATACGATGTCCTCGTGGGCGTGACGGTCCCGATTCCGTCGCTGGACCGCGGCCAAGGCAGGATCCCCGCCGCGCGCATGCGCGCCCAAGCATGGTCGAGCGCCGCGGACGGCCTCACCCTCGAAGTCGACCAGCGTGTCCGCGCCGAGCACGCCGCCGCGAGCCGGCGCCGCATCGCGCTGGAAAAATATCGAGAATCGGCGCTGGCTTCCAGCGCGGCCATGGTCGGCGAAATCGAAGCCGCCTACAGCGACGGGCGCCTCGCGGTGCTGGAGCTCGTGGATGCCTATACCTCCGCGCGTGACGCAAAGCTCCGGTTCGTGGACCTGGCCGTCGACGCCAAGATCGCCGAGGTGGCCGTGTGGCAAGCGGCCGGCGTGGCGCCGTGAGCGCCGCATGGGGCTCGGGCCGCGCCGGGGCGCCGCCCCGGACCCCGCGGGGGGCTGTCCGCCCCCTCGACCCCGGACCAGCGAGGCGCTGGACCCAGGGTTGAAAAACTGCGCAGCGCGCAGGTTTTCAAACAGGCCGACGAAGAACCCAGTTCGCCAGCCGAACCCGCAGCGCGGCTGTCTCGGTTGGCAGTGTCGCTGCTGGTCTTGACCGGGCCTGTTCGATGAACTGCGCATCGCGCAGTTCATCGAGCTTGGGTCCAGCCCCTGGCTGGTCCGGGTGCAGGGGCGGAGAGCCCCTGCTGGGGCCTGGGGCAAAGCCCCAGCAAGGCCGCGGCCCGGGGGGGATCATCGCTTCCGGCGCAAACCCAGGAGCCCGAGCAAGAGCAGGCCTGCGACGTGGTGCAGCGTCGAGGAGGCGCTCGTGTTGTCGATTCCGCACTGGCAGCCCGCTTCGGCGCTCGCCACGTCCGCGCCCTGTCCCCCGGATCCTCCCGTCCCGTCGACCTCGGGGCAGCCCTCCGCGCCGCAACAAATGCCGTCCACGCAAACGCCGCTCGGGCAATCGTCCCCGGTGGCGCAGGCGTCGCCCGTCTCGGTCACGAGCTCGAAGGCATGCGCCGCGCCTTTCTCCTCGATGGCGTCGATCGTCTGCAATTGCGCCCCGATGAGGGCCACGTTCCCCGAGAGCGCGCACGAAGAGCCAAACCAACTGCCCGGCGCCGGGATCTGGGGCTCGAGCCGCGCCTTCTGGACCCAAGCATCGCCGATCTGCTGAAAGACACGGGCCGCGCCTTCCCCGACCGCGGTCTCGCCGAGCAAGCCTTTCAACGCGACGATCGCCGTGTCTCCGTCGAGCGCCACCGACTCGACATGCGCATGCGGAGGCCAAGGCGTCTTCGGGAGCAGTTGGGCCTTTTCCACCCAGGTCCCGCCGCTCCGCTCGAAGATGTACGCCGAGCCCGGGCCTGCCCCGGGCACGGTATTTCCGGCGGCGATGAGCGCCCGATCGCCGTCGAGCGCCACATCGACACCAAAACCCATCCATTGCTCCCCGTCGCTCGGCACGAGCTTGGCCGTCTGGGTCCACGTCGCCCCCTCGCGCTCGAAGACATAGGCCGCGCCCTTGGGCGCCTCGGTCCAAGCCCCGACGAGGGCCGTGTCTCCGTCGAGCGCCACCGAAGTGCCGAACCACCCGGAGAGCGCGCTGTCGCTCGCAACGAGCTTGGCCTGCTCCTTCCACATGCCGCCCTCTTCGACGAAGACGTAGGCCGCGCCCGCCCCCTCGGTCGCGCCGATCCGAGCGTCCGGCGCGCCGATGAGCGCCGTCTTTCCCGACAACGACACTGCGGCGCCGAAGTAGTCCGCGTTCGTCCCGTCGCTGGCGCGAAGCGTCGTCATTTTGGTCCACGTCACGCCGTCGCGTACGAATACATGGGTGGCGTTCCTTTTTTCGGGCTGATCGACGTACCAGATGGCGGCGCCGACGAGCGCGGTGTCTCCCTGGATCGCGATCCCGGCGCCGAAGCCGGACTCTTCCGGGTCATCCGATACGAAATGGGCTTGCTCGGTCCAGCCGAGCTCCTCCCGGACGAAGACGTACGCGCCCCCGGACGCCGCGATCAGCGCGGTCTCCCCGTCGAGCGCCACGTCGGCGCCAAACCACGCATGCTGGGTTCCGTCGGCCGCGTGCAGGACCGCGTCGTAGGTCGGCAGGAGCGAGTTGCTTTCGTCCTTCCGGACGGCGGGGAGATGCGCCGGCGTGATCTCCTCGGGCATGGCTTCCGACGTGGGGAGCTCGGATCCACACGCGGTGGACAGGGCCAGGGGGATCACGGTGAGGGCGACGAGGTACCGCGCGGTGTTGGTTTTGGAGGAGGTCGCAGGGGACATCACACCCGAGTATCTGCGATCCGCGTGGGGAGCGCGCCTGAAATGGGGGCACATGTCCTGCGCCGTTCTTCGAAGCGTCACCGTCGAGACCCCCCAAGGACCCTGCTCAACCACGTGGTGGCGAAGGGGGAGGATGCCTGGAATGGGGCCGAACACGTGCCCTCTGCCGTCGACGGCGTGTGTTTGGCGGCGCGACAGAGGTCTTCGACGCGTGACCTCCCGAGGGACACGGCCCAACCTCCGACGTGGGTCTCCGCGCTGATCGGTCCGCCCCCGCGACAAGGTCCATGGGGGGGCGGACAGCACGTGTTCGGCGGCTCGACAAGGACCCTCGGCCGCCCCCGATCCTCGTCTCTGGGCTCGACCTTCCCCTGGGAACACGCCTTGCCGCGTGTCCGGCGGCGCGACGCTGGCCCTGTCGTGCCGAGGGGCCTCGTTCCGCTTCGTGACCGAGGGTCCGGCGGCGGGGACGTGGGCTCGTTGCGGCGCCGAACAGACGAGGACGAGGACCGATGTCGCCTGTCGAGATGCCCAGCGGCAACCGCGCAAAGCTCACCGATCGAGGACGGGCCCCGCGCAGCGCTCGTGCTCTCCCCCCGGGACTCGTCTCCGCCGCGGCCTTGGCCTCCAGGCTCGTCACCGGTCTTGTCAGCGGCCGTTCGATGAACTGCGCATGGCGCAGTTCATCGACCCCGGGTCCAGCGCCTCGCTGGTCCGGGTCCAGGGGTGGACAACCCCTGGTCGGGGTCCGGGGTGGAAACCCCGGCTCCGCGCTTCACGCGGCCCGTTCCCCCTCCCGCGGATTGCTTTCGGTGTCGCCCTCCCGAGCGACGGGGAATCGTACGACGAATCGGCTCCCTTTTGACCGCGTCGCGTCGAAGAGCACGTCGCCTCCGTGGGCGCGTGCGATTTGGCGTGCGATGGGGAGGCCGAGGCCGGCGCCGGGCATGTCGTCGGCTCGCTCGCGTACGCCTCGATAGAAGGGCTCGAAGACGCGCACGCGTTCGGCTTCGGGGATGCCGGGGCCTTCGTCGCTCACGGCGGCCTCGATGGTGTCGCCGTGGGGCTCGACGACGACTTCGACGCGCCCTCCTTTGGGGGAGTGCCGCACGGCATTCTCGATCAGGTTTCGGAGGAGCCGCTCCAGGTTTCGGGAATGCCCGAGCACGGTCGCTGGGGCTCCTTGGACATCGATGCGTGTGTCTCGCTCGCGGGCTTCCCAGGCGACGGCTTCGGCGGCGGCGCGGGCTCGTTCGAGCACGTCGACTGGCTCCGACGGCTCGCCGACGTCGGCGCCCAGGCGCGCGAGGGCGAGCAGATCGTCGGTCATCAGCTTGAGCCGGCGGGCGGCTTCGAGGGCCTCCTCGATGGCTCGCCGGTAGGTGTCGGCGTCGCGGGGTTTGCGCAGGGCGTGCGAGAGCTCGCCGTAGAGCGTCGTCAGCGGCGAGCGCATCTCGTGGGCTGCTTGTGCGATGAACCTTTGCTGCGAGGCGACGAGCACGTCGAGACGCTCGATCATCTCGTTGATGTCCCGGCCGAGCTGCGCGATCTCCGCGTCGCCCGTGCGGGTCGCGACGCGCGCGGACAGATCGCCTGCGGCCACGCGCCGTACGACGAGCGTGATGGCCTCGTGTTCGCGCGTCAGGCGACGCACGATCCAGGTCGCCAGCAGCGCGGACCAGCCGACGGCCACGAAGAACACCGTGAGCATCGCGCGGGCCAGGAAGGAGGCGTCTCCGTCGAGATCGGCGCGGGGGGCTGCGAGCAAGAGGCGCGCGCCGGCGTGGGCGGGGATGGGCACGAGCACGCCGCGCAGGTGCTCTCCGCGGAACCACAGGTTGAAGCACTCCATCGTGCCGGGCCCCAGGGTCTCCAGCGGCGGCGGCGAGCCGTGGAAGGTCGGGGTCGCGGCGAGGACACGGCCCTCGGGGTTGAAGATGGCGCCGTACTTCGTCAGAGGCCCGACGTCATTCGCGGCGGGCCCAGGACGGTCGCTGATGGCAAGCTCGTCGCCGCCGAGGGCCGAGGCTTCGCGCGCTTCCTCGGTGGCTTCGGCGCGCAGCGCTTCGTCGAGCTGGCGCTGCTGGGAGGCGTTGACGGCGATGGAGATGGCCATCAGCGCGCCGCCCAGCGTCCCCATCGTCAGCACGGAGACGGCGCCGACGAAGCGCCTCTGAAAGCTCACGGGGCCCTCTCAGCGCGCAGCCGGTAGCCGACGCCGCGCACGGTCTCGATCATCCAGGCGTGGTCGCCGAGCTTGTCCCGGAGGCGGCTCACGTGGACCTCGACGATGTTCGTCCCGGGGTCGAACTTCATCTCCCAGACGTGCGCGAGCAGCTCCGACTTGGGCGCCACGCGATCGATGCGGAGGGCGAGGTGCAGGAGGAGCGTGTATTCGCGGCCCGTCAGATCGAGCGCGGCGCCGCGGAGGAGCGCGCGGCGGTTCATCCGATCGACCTCCAGGTCGCCGCAAGCGAGCTTGGAGAACGCCGACGAGCGCCGCACGAGCGCCCGGATGCGCGCGAGCAGCTCCTCGATCTCGAAGGGCTTGACCAGGTAGTCGTCCGCGCCCGTCTCCAGCCCGAGGACACGCTCGCGCAGCTCGCCACGCGCGGTGAGCATGAGGATGGGCGTGGCGAGGCCCGCGCGGCGGAGCGTCCGGCAGACGGAGAGGCCGTCGACGTCCGGCAACATCCAGTCGAGCAGGATGAGATCGTACATCCCAGACTGGGCTTGCTGCGTGGCGTCGGCGCCGTTCGCGCAGACGTCAGCCACGTAGCCCTCCTCCGTGAGGACACGGGCGACGAACTTCGCGACCCGCGTGTCATCCTCGACGATGAGAACCTTCATGCCGCCTGAAGGACTAGCAGAAGGGGCCGAACACGAAACATTACGAATCGTTCATGTGTGTCGGCAGGACCCTCGGGCTAGGGTCCGTCTCGATGCCGACACCCCTCGCGCTCCCCGGAGAACCTCCGCCCGTCGGATCTTCCTCACGTTTCGACCGGGTCTCGGCGAGCATTCGGGTGATGCGCGTGATGCTGGTTTTCCTCTCTCTGCTTCTCCACGGGTTTTCCTGCAAGCCGTAGCCTCGCTCCCTCACCTCGGGGAAGCACCGCCCGGGGCGCTGCCCCGGACCCCGCGGGGGGCTGTCCGCCCCCTTGTATCTGAAGGCTGCGCTAGGGTTCGGGGGTCTGGAGGCAGAGGGCGCGGTAGACCGTGGCCCCTTGGGTCTTCGAGCCCGT
>NZ_JARZHI010000066.1:0-58993 GCF_029946465.1 Polyangium sorediatum | reverse complement strand
AACCCTGAACAGCCAGAGCGTCGCTTCGCTCCGATCACGATGGCGCGAAACGGGTGGTCACGATGGCGCGAAACAGGTGGTCACGATGGCGCGTAACGAGCGGTCACGATGGGCGGGATGCGCACTTGAAGAACACGAAGCGCGACGAACCATGCAGCGGAGCCGGTGCCCGCAAGCAGATACGACGCGACAGCAAACAAGGCCGCGCCGCTGAGCAGGACCGGCCGTCGGCCCATTTGGTCCGAAATGGGCCCGAACACGAGTTGTCCCGCGCCCAGGACGAGCATGTAGAGGCTCAACGTGAGCTGAACGATGGCCGGCGACGTGCCGAGGATGCCGGGCATGCTCGGCACCACGGGCAGGTAGACATCCATGGCCAGCGAGGCCAGCAGATCGAAGGGGGCCATCAGCAGCAGCGCTGCGGATAGCGAAACGTTCCAATTCGAGGATCTTGTTCGAGGCACGACGATACACCCGCGCAAATGGTGGACATTCGGCGGCGATCTGCCTCCAGGACGGCATGCGTCGAGTGATTGAGTGCAGATGGCCGCAGCAACGATTTCAGGGGTTGCTGCGGCTCACTCGTCTGCGGACGGGGTCGTCTCCATGCTTGCGTCCTGGCCATGCTTTCGTGGCAGGCGACGAAAGGATGACGGACACCGAGCCGTCCGTCGAGCACCACGAAGCCAGAGGCAGGGGCCCGGTGGCGCGGGCAGGGGTCCGCGCGGCGCCGCGCCTGTTTCTGCGTTCGTGTGGCTCGGCGTCGCGCCTGCTCTTGACACGGCGCGCGGGAACGTCCTAGTGTTGAAAATGATAATGAGAATCGTTTTCACTTCAGCAGAAAAGGCCGTTCCGATGAAGAATGTGGGTTCAGCTACTTCCTGGCGGCTTTCCGCCGGCATGCTCGCCCTGGCCCTGGTCACGGGTTGTGGCGGCTCGGAAGGGCAAAACGGCGACGAAAATGGGCCGCTGTACGCCATCACCACGCAGGTGCTCATCGCCGATCCGGTGGACAGCTACGTCATCGTGACGGACCAGGCGGAGCAGACGGCGTCGCTCTCGCTGGACAACGCCGTCCGGGTGTCCGGCCGTGCGCTCGGCGTGGGCATTCCCAAGTCCGGCGCGGTCTACGTCGTGAGCGACGAGAGCGCGACCGTGACCCGCTACACGCTCACGAACGCAGGGGGGCTGGAGCCGACGGGCACCGTGAGCTTCGATAGCCTGGGGGTGACGTCCCTCGGGGAGTACCAGGCCAACTTCCAATTCGTCTCGGAGACCAAGGCCTACTTCTTCGATGGGGCCACCGCGCAGGTCGTCGTTTGGAATCCCAAGGAGATGAAGGTCACGGGCCACATCGCGCTCGACGCGCTGATGATCCCGGACACGGTCATGGCCTTCTCGGGCGCAGCCATTCGACGCGACGGTCAGGTCCTCATGCCCGTGGGTTGGCGTCCCGTCTCGGGCGTGGGCATTACCCCCAAGGCGGGCGTGGTGTCCATTGATACGGAGACCGACGAGCCCACGATTGCGACAGACGATCGGTGCGGGTACACGCATGACGCTGCCGTCGGCCTCGATGGCAAGGTGTATCTCGCGACGGAGGCGTATGGAGCGGCGGTGCGCCGTGTGGTGGGCGAGGAAGCGCCCGCGCCGTGCTTGCTCAGGTTCGATCCCGAGACCCGCACCTTCGACCCCGCCTTTTACCGGACGCTCGAAGAGCTCGTGGGCGGTGGCACCGCGGGCACGCTCGTCCCAGGCCCGGAGGGGACGGCATACGTGCGCGTGCTCGATGAGACCATTGCCCCGGTTTTGGAAGGCACCCATCCCCGCACCATTGCGAGCGGGACGGGCTGGCAATGGTGGGAGCTCGAGCTCGATACGCTGACCGCGACGCAGAAAGCCAGCTTCCCGGCGACCTCGGGCAGCGTCTTTCTCTTCGAGTCGCAGAACCAGACCCTCTACACCGAGTTCGGCGAGGGCGCCGCGTCCACCACCTTGCGGGTGCTGGAGGACAACGGCAAGCCGACGGTGACCACGGAGGGTCTCTCCTTCTCCTTCCTCCAGCTTCGCTAGCGCGACTGCAAACGCAACACCGGCTCTCATCCCCTCTTGGAGATTCGATGCATTCTTTGTTTCGTGTCGTAGGTGTGTTCGCCATTTTGGCGTTAGGGTCGTCTCCTGCGCTTGCCGCGAGCGCGGGCATCACGGGGCAATCCGGCAAGAAGGGCGCGACGTGCATCACGTGCCATAAGGGCGGAGAGCCTTGCACCGTGGAGTTCGAGGGCCCCACGACCCTGGCGCCGGGGGCCACGGGCCAATACGTCTTCGTGATTCGGGGGGGCGCCGCAAAGACGGGAGGGATGGACATCTCCGTGGACCACGAGGAGGCCAGCCTGGAGACCGGCAGCAGCGGGATGAAGAAGCTCGGCGCCGAGCTGACGCATTCCGCCCCGCAGCCTTTCAACGCCGGCGAGCTACGCTTCGACTTCTCGCTCGTCGCGCCCGCGACCGATGTGACCCTTACGCTTTTCGGTGCCGGCAATTCCTCCAATGCGGACCTCCTCCCCGAGGGGGACAGGGCCGCAGCGACGAAACTGACGGTGAGGGTGGGCGAGGGGTCGCCCGTCGAGGTTCCAGATGGAGAAGGTGAGAATGACAGCGGCGGCGGATGTGGGACGGCTGGGAGCGCGCCCGTGTGGAGCCTCGTGATGGTACGCCTGGCGTCGTTCCGGCGCCGCCGCCCGCAGCGGTGAGAGGCGCACGGGGCCTGTTCCCTCTGCCATTCGTCGGAACTTGACCTCCGGCCTTTCGAGCCGGGGGTCATTCGTCTTTGGATTCGTCGAAGCCGAGCACGCGCATCCCGAACGAGGTCGCGAGGAGGATCGCCGTATCGAGCGGGACGCGGGCGCCCTTCACCTTGTTCTTCGCGGGATCGACGAAGAGATCCGAGGAGCGGGGGAACCGCGCGTTGCGAAGATCGCAACCGTCGAAGCGCGTCCCGGCAAAACGGCACTCCTCGAACACGGCGTCGGTGAAGTCCATCGACGCAAAGACCGACTCGGTGATGGCGCACCGCGTGAAGCGCGTCTTGCGCAGCGCGAGCGAGTCCATCACGGTATAGCGTAGATCGCAGTCCTCGAACGACACGTCGGGAAACTTTGCGATCTTCGTCCAGTTGATCCCGATCAGCTTGCAAGAGGTGAACGTCACGCCCCGCAGCGAGAGCATGGTGGGGTCGGCGCGGCTCAAATCGCATTCCTCGAAGACGCAGCCTTCGAGCCGAGCCCGCGTCCATCGGCTCTCACCGAGCTTGCAGCGTCGAAATGTGCAGTAGGAAAACTCGCGATCCCGGAGGTCCGCTCGTTCGAGCGTGAGCTTGTCGAATGTCTCGCTGTCGAACGAACTCTTGCCTTCGAATGGATTCATCTTCTCCACCAGCCGTGCGTGACCACGTGCGCATTGAGGGCAGCGGACCGCTGCTCGTCGTCGAGTTTGGTTGGTTCAAATGGCAGGTTGTACGATCGATTGAAATCCCACCCGCATTGGGCAAGGCTACTTGGCGAGCGCGCGAGGTGTCAAGCTGATGCGGAAGGTTTGGCCCGGTTCAGGGCATCGGCTCGTCCGATGCACCTGCGGCGCCAGGCCTTCAACCCATCGGAGCAGGATTCTGCTGCTGCGCCGGGCCGAACAACGTGTCGCCTTCGCCGCCGCCGCATGCCATGATGAACGAATGCGAAACGCTTACCATACCTTCCTTCTTGGTATCCTCGCTGTGCTCCCCGCCTGTGCCAACACCGAGAGCACCGCCTGCATGGAGATCGCCCCCAGCCAGCGCACCTGCCCCGCGGCCGCGGACGTGGATCCCGACGATCTCACCGTCAAGGATTGCGGGGTCGAGGTGACCGAGGTGATCGGGCAGGGCACGCGGGTGGATCAGGTGCCGTTCAACGGCGTGCCGCCCGAGCCCATGCCCGGCTGTTGTTATCCGGTCCTGGAAACCGAGCCGAGTTGCGTCTATGGTCGGCCCTTGAAGATCGAGGCGCAGGCCTTGCGATCGAGCCTCGTGAAAGACCCGACCTGGGCGGCGAGCCTTCTTCTGCGCCCGCTCTCGACGGAGGCCCGGCATGCGCTGGCCGAAAGGTGGTGCCGTGCGGCGCTGGACGAGCACGCGTCCATTGCGGCGTTCAGCCGTGTGGCTTTGGATCTGCTTCGGCTCGGGGCGCCGCCCGAGTTGATCGAGCAAGCCCACGTCGCCGCCCTGGACGAGGTTCGCCATGCCCGACAGGGATTCGCCATTGCCTCGGCGTTGATGGGATCGCCGGTGGGTCCGGGGGCGTTCCCGCTGGGCATGGAAGTGCCGCTCTCGGCGGGGCTCGCGGAGGTCGCGGCGGAGGCGGCGGAGGACGGCTGCATCGGCGAAGCGGTGGCCTCCCTGCTGGCCCGCGAGGCGGCGGCGATTTGCGAAGAACCCGAGATTCGAGCGGTGCTCTTGGGAATCGCAGAGGACGAGGAGCGGCATTCTCTGCTCGGATGGCGGACCGTGGCTTGGGCCTTGCGTGTCGGAGGTCCCGACGTGAGGGCCGCCGTCGAAAACGTATTCGCGCGCGCTGCTCGAATGGGCGTAGCGGTCCCGCTCATGGGGGATTGTGACGACCCGGCGGTGCTGGCCCAGGTGGGGCTGCTCGATCGCGAAGCTTCTCGGCGGGCGGCGCGTCGGGCATTGGCGGAGGTCATTCTTCCGGCGGCCCGCGCACTCCTTGGCAGCGCGGGGGACATGCAGAATCAGCTCGCGGGCGCGTAGCGGCCTGATCCGTCGCTCGCTCGAGCCGACGTCCCTCGGCAAGCCTCGACGTTCTCCGCAAAGGGGAGTGAGATGGTGGTTGACCTGTCCTTGCTCGTCATTCGATCCTCCGACATCGACGCTTCCAGACGCTTTTACGAAGCTCTTGGTCTCATTTGGCGAGAGGAGCGGCACGAGGGCGGGCCAAGACATTCCTCGTGTCGGGTAGGAGCGACGTTGCTCGAACTGTATCGGTCATGCACGTCCTCGAACCCCGCGACCATGATTTGCGCGTCCGGCGCATACGAATGATTCGACGCACCATTATACGCCTGCCCTTTCCAATTGAAGAAGTAGGCGTATCCAACGGGATGACCTTCGATGGACTCGATGGTCGCCGTGACGCCCGTGCAACAAAATGGCCCGATGTAATCATTCTCGTTCGATGTCGCTTCGTCGGGCAGCAGGAACGTCGACTGGACGAACGACGCATCCAGCCCGTCCGGTCCGGGGCAACCACTGGGCTCCTCGCCGAGCGGCGCGCCCTCACAGCCGAAGATCAACACGGACAAACCAACCAAGCACCACGTTGCAAAGCGCATGGCCCGTGCGGGGGCATGACGTGTGCCAGGGATGTACTACGCGATCCCGCGAGGAAAAACACACGCAGGTCGTCGAACGCATGACAGGGTGTCATTCGTCGCAACAATGAGCGACAGGTTGTCTCGGCAACCACGCGAGAGCCGTGCATCGTGACGAACCGTGAGCTCCCGCTCGCTGACGTGCCCCATTGCGCGCCGACGCCGCTTGGACCAAGCTCGCATCGCCATCATGGACGCACGTCTTCCGCCGAAGCTCCTCGACGATCTCGCACAAGCGCGCGAGACCCGATCATGGACGATCTCCGGCCCAAACAGCCGGATCAGGCTCGCCGACCGCATGGACGATAGCGACGAGCTTCCCAGCCTCGTGCCCTTCGGAACTGATGGCGGTGGTGGCGTCTGGTACTGCGATGTCGAGGACCACCTCGGCGGAGGCGCGGGATCGATCGTTCACCTCCACATGTCCGGCGGCTACGGCGACGCGCGGCGAGTGGCGCCGTCGTACGTCGAGCTTCTCGCGCGGCTCTCTCTCGGCTTCGACCCGTACGACCTGCCCACGCTCGACGAAGAAGCATCGGCCAACCCACCGCGCGCCGTGCGCGTCCCCGGCATCGAGGGGCTCGTCGACGTGAGGCGCATGCATGCGCGCACGCGCCGGCCCGCCGAAGTCGTCGCCGCGCACGACGTCCTCGCCGCCGGTTTTCCCGCGCGCGGCGGCGAGTCGATCTACCTCACCGACGAGGGACGCATCCACTTCCTGACGCTCGCGGCCCGCGCAGTCGTCGATGAAATTGTGTGCGCGGCGGGGACGCTCCTGTCGCTTCATCCGGTGACGGGACGTCCGTTGCGCTTCACGCCTGCGGAGCCGCTCGTGATCGATGGGCTTCCGCTCCGCGCGGGGCACGAGGTCACCGTGTACGATCCGGTCTTCTCGGCCTCCGTCTCCGGCGTGCTCGATCGCGATCACGACGTCGGCGGCGTTCCGCTCGCGGCCGAGACACGCGTCGTGCTCCAAGGCGAGGCGCGAGCGCTCTCGAGCGGAACGTTGCGCAGAGCGGCCAGGATCGGCGGAGCTTCCTTGGCGGCGGGGACGTGGTTCGAGCTGCTCGGCGACATGCTGTATCAAACGCGTCCGCCGGCAGGCGGATGAGGCGAAGGCCTTGGCCCAAGGTCGCTTCGAGGACGCGCGCGACGCCGCGTCGTGCGTTATCACAAACCCACGCTTGACACCTCCCGACGAACGCAATTGAGATCGACCCATGCGAGGACTCGTTGAAGGAAGATCCGTCATCGTCACCGGCGCGAGCAAGGGCATCGGCCGCGGCATCGCGAGGGTGTTCGCGCAAGGTGGCGCCAAGGTGCTGCTCGTCGCGCGGGATGGTCGCGCGGCGGCCGAGGTCGCTGCGGAGCTCGCGCAATCGGGCGCCGTTGCCTCGGCCTTCGCCGCCGACGTGAGCGACGAGGAGCAGGTCAAGGCCATGGTCGACGCCGCCGTCGAGCGCCATGGGGGCCTCGACGTGCTCTGTGCAAACGCGGGGATCTTTCCCGCCGCCCGGCTCGAAACCATGTCGCTCGCCGAGTGGCGCGAGGTCATGCGCATCAACCTCGAGGGCTGCTTCTTGTCGGTCCGTGCGAGCATCCCCGCGCTCGCGCGCGCCGGGGCCGGGCGCATCATTCTGACCTCCTCGATTACGGGGCCGATCACCGGATTCCCCGGCTGGTCGCACTATGCCGCCAGCAAGGCCGGGCAGCTCGGCTTCATGCGGACCGCCGCGCTGGAGCTGGCGCGGAAGGGGATCACCGTGAACGCGATCCTGCCGGGCAACATCGCGACCGAGGGCCTCATCGAGCTCGGCCAGGACTATGTCGATTCCATGATTGCGGCGATCCCCCTGCGGCGCCTGGGCAGCGTCGAGGACATCGGGCACGCCGCGGCCTTCCTCGCCTCGAAGGAGGCCGGCTTCATCACCGGACAAACCCTCGTCGTCGACGGCGGCCAGACGCTGCCCGAATCACTCGCGGCATTGAGTGATTGATCGCGTTTTCAACGACTGAAGTCTTGACCCTCGTCCTTGGATCCCAGGAGATCTCTTCATGAATACGTTCGCGCGAAGCTCAGCCGTCATGGCCTTGTTCTTGACGTGCTGTGTTTCTTCACCCGGTCCGGCCGAGAAGGGCCAGGGCCCGTCCCAAAACGAGGAGGCGAGCCTGCGCAAGCTCGTCACGGAGCAGACCGAGGCCTGGAATCGCCACGACGCGGCGGCGTGGAGCAAGTCCTTCGCTTCAGACGCCGAGTTCATCAATATCGTGGGGACGGTCTTCAATGGCCGTGACGAGATCGAAAAGCGGCACGCTATTGTCTTTGCCAGCGTCTTCAAGGACAGCCGGACGGAGGTGACGGTGAGGAAGTTGCGCTTCGTCGAGCCCACCGTGGCCGTGGTGGACACCGACCACGTGGTCATGGGGTATACAGGGCTGCCCCCGGGGGTGCAGGCGACCGAGCAGGGCGTGCTGCGCACCCGCATGCGCTACGTGATGAAGCAATCGGGGGGCACGTGGTCGATTGTCGCGGGCCAGAACACGGACGTGAAGCCAGCGCCGGCACAGCCGTCCCAAGCGGCCCCGGCGTCCACGGGCGGCTGAGCGGGCGCGAGCGGGGAGGGGATCAGCGAGGGTCTTCGGTGGCGTGCGTTTGCTTCGCGCGCCACCGGGCCAGCAGCCTCGCGAGCCAGGCTTCGCGCGCGGCGAGGCAGGCCTTGGCGATCTCCGACGTGGGTGCAATGTCGTAAAACCCGTGGAAGGCGCCGCCCCATACGTGCAGCTCGCAATCGCCGCCGGCAGCCCAGATGGCGCTGGCGTACGCCACGTCCTCGTCACGGAACACCTCGGCGGCGCCGACGTCGATGAACGTCGGCGGCAGGCCACGCAAGTCGGTGGCGCGCGCCGGCGCGGAGTAAGGAGAAACGTTTTCGGTGCCCCGCTTGTCGCCGAGCACGGCCGTCCAACCCGTCAGATTGCTCGTGCGATCCCATATGCCGGTGCCTTGATACTGGTGGGAGGAGACCGTCTCGTTGCGGTCGTCGATCATCGGGCATTGGAGCAATTGCCCGGCCAGCTTGGGTCCCTGCCGGTCGCGTGAAAGGAGCGTAGTGCCCGCCGCGAGCCCGCCGCCGCCGCTGCCGCCGAAGATGACCAGGCATTCGGGGTCGAACCGCAGCTCCTCGGCATGTTCCGCCATCCATGCGAGGCCGGCATAACAATCCTCGACGGGGATCGGGGCCGGGTG
This sequence comes from Polyangium sorediatum, assembly GCF_029946465.1. Classification (NCBI taxonomy): domain Bacteria; kingdom Pseudomonadati; phylum Myxococcota; order Polyangiales; family Polyangiaceae; genus Polyangium; species Polyangium sorediatum. Next base: position 50,325 of record NZ_JARZHI010000066.1, on the reverse strand, counting down.
CTCGGGCGCCAGCCGGTATTCGACCGTGACGCCCACCGCGTCGTGTTTCATGGCCCAGTCCACGAGCGGATGGACCGCCGCGAACCGATTGCACATGACCATGCCGCCCCCGTGGATGTTGTAGATCCCGGGGCCGGGCTTTTGGTGGTCCTTGCGGGAGATCACCGAGACGACGATCTCGGCACCTTCGTAGCCGGCGATCGTGTGGTCGACACACTGGACGGGCAGGTCGCCGATGATCTCCTCGATGGTCGGCATCTTCAATGCGCGGAAATGCTCCAGGCGGTCGGGCGTCATGCCGACCGGCACATACCCCTCCAGGGCCGGGAGGAGCGGTGCGATTTGTGGGTCGAACGGGGGATTCGCGAGAGGGCGCTTCATGAAGTCTCCTTTGCGCCCAGTTGTAGCGGATGGCGCCTGGATGTCATGCCGCGACGGCCCGGCACCTGGACGACACGCACGAACCCAGCGGACGAACGAACCACACAGCCGTGCGCGACGCGAGGGCAACGTGGTGCACGCGCCCTCCGGCAGATGAACGGAATTCTGCGTCGGCCTCGAGGGTATGGGCGCCGGATCACCTCCGCCCGGCAAAGACCATCACCACCGGCGCCTGCCGGCTCCGTCGGAGCTCCTCCATCTCCTTGACCAGGAACGGCTGCGTCGTCGGATCGGTATCACACACGAGCAGCATCACGGGCCCTCGGTTCCACGCTCGAAGGTACATCTGGATCTGCCCCACGGCCCGCTGTGCCGTCGTCGTCGTGAGCCCCTTTTTCATTTCGATCAAAACCGAATCGCTCACCACGAGATCCGCGCGTCCCCGTATCCCCGAAGCGCGATCCCCGATCGGCCGCTCTCGCTCGGGGTTTGCCCCAGGAAGGTCACGGCGTAGCTTGCGATGGAGCGATGCCTGGTAGTCGGCCTCTTTTTCGGCTCCGCGCGGTTGCCACGTCACGAGGACTTTGATGAGCGCTTCCAGGACGGGATGTCCCGAGCGTCCCGCGAGCTCCAGGGCCCTCGCCTTGTCTGTACAGTCGATGAGGATGGGCAATCCCCGTGCAGCAGCGACGAGATGGTCCCGTTCCGCTGCATTCGGTTGAAGCCGCTGCGCCTCGGGGGACGAGTGAATCGACCACCAGCCGAGCAGCCAGCAAACCGCTCCCAGCGCCAGAGTGACCATCCCTGCAAACATCATCGTCTCGTCGAGCGATTGCGCTGTGCCAATGCTCGCATCGAACAGCTCGTCCGCGATGATCACGAGCAATACGACGATGTTGCGGAGCGCCAGGCCCACGAGCGAGAGCCCGACGAGACCTTTCCCGATCGCCGCTGCGCGCTGCGGTCCACTCGCGTCCCCGAACGCCGACAAGCCTTCGCGGATGGCTGTCCCTGCGCTTCGCAGCCGATCCGCCACGAGGCCGAGCGACCAGTTCCCGTCGTCATCGCGGAGCGCGCCGAGCCGCGCGACGAACAAGACGAAGAGGAGGAACGAAAAGAGGCCCGTCGTGATCGTCATCCCGAAGGGCGCGCGGGGGTGATTCCATTCCTCGATGGCTGTGACAGCGACGGTGAAAAACGCGACTCCACTCACCACGAGCGCGCGCTTTCCATACAGTGCAGCATCGACATCATCCGCCATTCCGAGAAACTTCTGCCCGAGATTGCCGATCTGCCGTGTTCCTTCGACGCCTGCGAGCATCGCGTGCGAGATCGCCTTGCCTGCGGCCTGCGCAGCTCGCGCGGAGGGAGGCAGTGGCGTCGCGGCGCCCGGCATCGGTGTCGCCCCCGGCGAATATACCGCAGCGGGAGGGAGGGGCGTGACGACCGGAGCCGCGTGATAGCTCGCGACCGGAACTCTGGCCGGCGGGGCTTGGTTTCCGTAGGTTTGTCCGTCGATGGCCGGACCGGGCATCCCCTGGAGCGCCGAGAAAGAGGGCGCGCTTTGCCGAACCGCGACTGGGACCGCAGCGATCGGTGTCGCCGTCGGCAGGAGATGTCCCACGACATGCACCACCGTGCAGCGAGGACACTGGACCGTACACTGCAAGTCCACCGTGGGAACGACGAGGATTTGACCGCAGCGAGGACACGGGGCGGGCGCTTGGTGGACCGGCTGCACATGGCCACGATACACGACAAACATGCTCGGGTGCGTATATTTTGTAAGGGGCAGTAGCAGGGGGCTTGACCGACGCGCAGAAGAGGGTGTGTGATGCCAGGTAGGACCCGATGATCCCCCCGCACCTCGGCCACGCTGCTTCGCCGAACGCTCCCCTTACGCCGCCCGGCGCTTCAGAGGAGAGCGCCTCGGGGTCGGGGATCTCGGCGTTTGCCGTGTTGGTCGGGACGAGCTTTCTCCTCCTCGCGATGTTTTTCGCAATGAGCTTCGTGGCCGTGTGGAAGCGCTCGGAGGCCGACGTTTTGCCGCCCGCGCCGGTTCCCATGGTCGTGTCCGGCAATGCCCCGGAAGTGCCTGCACCCGTCGAGCGTCCGCGGATGCGGAAAGCGGTCGTCAACATTCGACGGCCGGATCTGAAAAACGGCGTCTTGCGGACCCTCCCCGGGTTGGATACGCCCAGGGCTGCGTTCGTGCCTCATGGCACCCTCGTCGACGTGGGCCGCGCGAAAACAGAAGCGGGCCAGATGTGGTATCACGTGCGGGCGGTCGTGAACGGTGTGGCCTACGAGGGGTGGATGCACGCGGATATTCTCGATCCGGTGCCCTGAGCCGCCGTGCCGCAATGAACCTGGTGGTCGAGATGGCCGACGCACCGCGTTTCCCTGTCGCGACCGGCGAGCCAAACCCGTCACGATTGTGTGTTGTCGCGCAAACGGTTCTGCGCTACGTCACGCGATCCGAGTTCACGGTAGGTTTCGCTTCCCTCCACCATGACCCCCGTACGTTTCATCCACACCGCTGACTGGCAGCTCGGGCTTCGAGCGCACTTCATCCCGGGAGACGCCGGCGCCGTCGTGCGGAACGCGCGGCTCGAGACCGTGCAGAAGATCGGAACGATCGCCCGCGAGTTCAAGGCGGATTTCGTGGTCGTCGCGGGGGACGTCTTCGAGCATCACGGCCTCAAGCCCGACACCATCCGGCGCTCGCTCGACAAGATGCGCGACATCCCCGCGCAGGTGCTCCTGCTTCCTGGCAACCATGACCCGCTCACGCCCGAGGCGCTGTACCGGACGGCGTTGTGGAAGAAGGAGTGCCCGCCGAACGTCCGCGTGCTCGACTCGCGCGCGCCGATGATCCTCCGCGAGGGCGTTGCGCTCCTGCCATGCCCGCTCTTCGAGCGGCACGAGCTCGGCGACGTGACCGAGCACCTCACGGCGGAGTACGGGCCGCAGGATCACGTGCGGATCGGGGTCGCGCACGGGGGCATCAAGGAGTTCCTCGCGGCGCTCGTCGATGACGAGGAGACGATCCACAACGCGATCCCCAAGGACCTCGCGGGGCGCGCGCGGCTCGACTACCTCGCGCTCGGCGACTGGCACGGGCTCCTGCAGATCGACGAGCGCACCTGGTACTCGGGCACGCACGAGGCGACACGCTTCAAAGAGCAGAACCCTGGGAGCGTGCTGCTCGTCGAGGTCGGCGGCAAAGGCGAGCGGCCCGTGGTCGCTCGCCAACAGGTCTGCACGTTCCACTGGAAGCAGCACGAATTCACGGTCGAGACGGAGGATGAGCTCGAGCGGCTCGAACGCTTCCTCGACACGTACCAGGGCAAGGACTCGACGCTGATCGAGCTGACGTTGAAGGGCGCTCCGCGCATGGAGCTCCGCAGCCGCCTGGAGAACGACGTCCTCGCGCGCGCGCGAGACAGGTTCCGCTTCTTGCGGGTGCGCGACGAGAACCTGCACACGATCTTCGGCGACGAGGACATCGCCGCGCTACGCACGAGCGGGTGGATCGGGCGCGTCGCGGAGCGCCTCCAGACAGGCCTGCCCGACAAGCCGACCGAGGACACGGAGCGCGCGCTGCGGCTCTTGTATCGGCTGCACAAGGAGGCGTCGTGAGCCGCGCCATCCGCCTGGTCGAGCTGCGCGTCGAGAACGTCGGCACGCTGCGTGGTCCGATCCAGCTCGGACCCTTCGCGCCCGGGATCAACGTCATCAGCGGCAGCAATGAGGCGGGCAAGTCGACGCTCGTGGAGGCGCTGAAGATCGGGCTCTTCGAGCGTCACGCGACGAAGAACAAGGGCGTGATGGCGCTCCAGCCGCATGGGACGAAGCACGCGCCGGAGGTGCACATCGTGCTGGATTTCGAGGGCGAGCGGCTCCAGGTCCTCAAGCGCTTCATCGAGAAGCCGATGGCCGAGGTCCGGCTCGCGAACGGATCCATCCTCAAGGCGCAGGACGCCGACGACTATCTCCGGAACAAGCTCGAAGGCCGCGCACCGAAGAAGAGTGGTCTCTCCCGCGAAGACATGGGCGTGTGGGGGCTGCTCTGGGTGACGCAGGACGAGTCCGCGCACGCAGATCCGGGAGGCACGCTGGACGAAGAGGTGCGCGGCGCGCTCGCCGAGGCCGTGGGCCGACAGGTCGGCAAGGTCATGGGCGGCAAACACGGCGAGCGAATCCGGGCCCGGGTCCACGAGGAGCTGAAGCGGTTCTACACGCCGAAGACCGACAAACCGACCGGGGAGTACAAGGCGGCCCTCGACCGTAAGCAGGAAGCGGACGCGCACGTCACGCAGATCGAGAACGCCGTGCGGGAGGTGGAGGAGCTGGCGGCGCGGCTCCAGGCGCAGCGCGCGCGGCTCGAGGAGGCGGAGCGGCAGCTCCCAGCGCTCAAGGCGGAGCGGGAAGACGCGCAACGGCAGGCGAATGCGCTCCAGCAGAAGGAAGCGCGGTTGCGCGCGGCGAGCGCGATGGTCGACGCGGCGGAGGCACGGGTCGCGGCGCGTCAGCGGGACGCCGCGGCGCGCGTGGTCCTCGCGGAGGAGGCGGCGCAGCTCGAAGGGAGCGTGGCGCGTGCTCGGCAGAACCTCGACGCGCTGGAGGGCCTGCTCGCCACCCGCGGGCAAGAAGCCGAAGACGCGAAGGCGGCGCTGCGGCGCGCGGACGGCGAGTTCGGCGACAGGCGTGACGCCCTCGATTCGTTGCGGCAAGCGCTCGACCGCGCGCACACGCGGTCTGAAGTCCAGCGTGTCTCGGAGGGGCTCGCGCAGGCCGCGACGATCGCGTTCGAGATCGAGGAGGTGGACCGGGCCCGCACGAGCGGAGGCCTCGACGCGCGGAGCTACGAGGACATCGAGGAGCTCTCGGGGCGGGCCGAGACGTTGCGCGCGAAGCTGTCGATTGAGGGGACGCGGATCCAGGCTCGATCGGACGGGCGTGTGTGGATCGGCACGGGCAAGGGGATGGAGGTGCCCGCGCTCGGGAGCGTCGAGCTCGGGGCTGCGCAGCCGGGCCTCGGGCAAGCCGTGGTGCTTGCGAAGGAGGCCCGCTCCGCGCTGAAGGAGGCGCTCTACAACCTCGGCGTCGAGGACGTGCCGCGCGCACGGGAGCGGCGCGCGGCGCGCGAGGAGGCCGAGCGAGAAGCGGAGGTGTTGCGCCGGCGCATCAAGCACCTCGCGCCGTCGGGGCTCGACGCGCTCGCCGTCCGCGCGTCCCAGCGGGCCGAAGAGCACACGCGCCTGGAAGGGCGTCTCGGCGCGGCCCTGAAGGCGCAGGAGGAGCTTGATCGCATCCGGGCCGATCTCGCGCAGCACACGATTGACGCGGACGTGATCCAGGCGTTGCGCGCCGCCGAGAAGATGGTCGCGCTCGCGAGGGAGTCGCGGGGGGCGATGGGCACGGAGCTCCTGCTCCGGGCCAACTCCGAGGTCACCGTGCGGGTGGGGGACGAAGAGCCGTCCGTGACCCTGTCGTCCGGCGAGACGATCACGCGCCAGGTCACGCGCCCGACGACGGTTTCCATCGGCAACCTGGCCGAGGTCCTCCTCACGCCGCGCGGCGAGGAGCTCGTCCGGGCCACGGCGCGCCTGGAGAACGCCGAGCGCGCGTTTGCCTCCGCGCTGCGCGTGCACGCGGTCGAGTCGCTGGAGCAGGCGGAGGTGATGGCGCAGGCCCGCGACGCGATTGCGCGGAAAAAGACGGCCGTCGAGCAGCGCCTCGCCGAGGCCGCGCCGCGCGGGCTCGACCTGCTGCGCACCGAGGTGGACCGGATGCAGCGCGAAGCCCAGGCCGCCGAGACCGAGCTCGCGGCGGCGCGGGAGGCGCTCACCCGGCAGGCCGAGGTCGAGGTCGTGCTCGGCGCCAATTCCGTGAGCGCGGCGAAATTCGCGCGGCTCCTCGAGCTCGAAGAGGCCCTCCTCGCGCGCGAGGCGACGGTCACGACGAAGTCTGCGCGCCTGCGTGGTTTGTCCGGCCTGCTCGCGGGGCGGGAGCTCGTCGTGGGAGAGCCTTTGCCGATCGAAGATATCTCCGGCGGGCCGGGGTGGACGGTGATCCCCGGGGAATCGAGCGAATGGGTGAGGCTCGAAGAGGCCGAGCGCGCGCTCGACGAGGCATTCCAGCGGGCGCAGGTCGCGGACGTGAGCGCTGCGAGAGCGCGGTGGGCGGCGGCCCGGGACCTCGTCGGCAAACGCGAGCGGCTCGTCGCAACGCTGAAGCTCGTGGCCCCGGACGGCCTCGAAGCATTACGCGGGCGCAAACGCGCGCTCGAAGCGGCCGCGACGATCGAGGGGCCCGCGGGGGAATCGGAAATGCCCGTCGAGGCGCTCCGGCAAAGGATCGAGGCCTTGGAGGCCGATCTCTTGCCGCTGGAGGCTGCGCAGGCGTCCGCGAAAGAGCACGCGATTGCGGCCGAGAAGCTCGAGAGGGATTGCATGCACGAGGTCGGGGAGCTCCGCGGCCGGTGGAGGGCGTTCGAGGCCCAGCACGAGAGGCGCGCCGGGGAGCTCGTGGGATCCCGGAGGGAAGAGCCCGACGCCGTGCTCGAAGCGAAGCTCGAAGAGGCTCGTCGCGAGCTCAAGGAATCAAGGTCGAAGGTCGAATACGCGTCCACGGAGCTCGCGGCCGCGACGCCGGAGCTCCTCCGGGATGAAGAGACGCGCGCGCAGTTTGCCCTGGAGTCACACGAGGGACACCTGCGCAAATTGCGGGACGACGTGAGCAGCTTGCAGGCGCTGCTCGCCAAAGCCGCGGCCGAGGGCCGGTTCGAGGACCTCAGCGAAGCGAAGGCAGAACAAGCCGCCGCCGCCGAGGCGCTCGTGCGGGTGGAGCGGCAGGCGCGCGCGGCCCGGATCCTCTGGGATTTGACGGAGGAGGCCTATACCGATGCGCAACGTATCTTCCTCGGGCCCGTGCTGAACGAGGCCGCGCCTTACCTGAACAACCTGAGGCCCGGGACCGAGCTCCGGATGACGCAGGATCTTCGTCTCGACAAGGTGGTTCGTCGCGGGATGGAGGAGGATTTCGGGCAGCTCTCGGGCGGGACACGAGAGCAACTCTCGGTCATCGTGCGCATCGCGCTCGCGCGGGTCTTCGCGAAGGACCGGCGGCCGCTTCCGCTGATCCTCGACGATACGATGGGCTGGACGGACGACGCGCGGTTTCTCTCGATGGTGCGGATCCTGCGGGATGCGGCCAAGGAGCTGCAAGTCATTCTTCTCACGTGCCACGGGACGCGGTTCGACCGGCTGCAGCCGGAGTATCGCGTGGATCTCGATGAGCTTCGTCGCAATGCCGCCGCAGAAATGATCTGAGCCAGGAGCCATCTTCATGACCGGCGTCGCTTCCAAACAAGAAAAGCCCACCCCGATCCGCAATCTCGATACGGAGGCCGTACGCCTCCCGCTCGAACGCGAGCTCGCGGATCAGCTCCAGCGCGAGCCCTTCGTGGCATCGATCCAAGGCTCCCTTGCCCTGCCCGACCCCGCAGCGGTCCGCCGCAAGTTGATGGGGCAGTCGCTTCGCCTGAGCGAGGGAATGGCTCCCGAGCTCCACGCGAGCGCCAAGGAATGCCTGGGCGTCCTCGGCATCACACGTCCGATCGAGATTTACCAGTCGGCGGGGATCGAGAATGCATCGATTCACTTCATCGAGGAGCCCATCCTCGTCGAGGTGCAGGGACGCATGATCACCTTGCTCGACCCAGGGAGCATGCGCGCCGTGCTCGGTCACGAGCTGGGGCACTACCTCGCGCACGGACCGTGGACCCCGCTCGGGCAGTCGGGTCGAATGGCGAGCGTGCTTGCCGACGCGGAGGATGTGCCCGAGCCCATCCAGAAATTGTCCAGCTCCCTGAGCATGGCGGGCGAGCTCACGGCCGACCGTTTTGGCTTGCTCGCGTGCCAGGATCTGCACGCGCTCCTGCGGCTCGAAATGATCAGCACCACGGGGCTCCCTGGCAATGCCCTGACGTGGGATACCGAAGCGTATCTGGCACAGTGCAAGGAGCTCATCGAGCAGTGCCTGCGGGAAGGATCCGGCACCCTGGGCGTCACCCATCCCGAGCACAACCTCCGCGCCTATGCCGCATGGCTCTTCAGCGAATCCGATCTGTATCGCTCGCTGACCGGCCGTGGCCCCGGCTCGCGCAGCATGGCCGACATCAATGCCGTGCTTGCCAAGGTCCTCGCGGTGCCAGGATTCGACACCAGCTATCACATGCTGGAGCCCCAACCTGCCGAGCTTCATGCGTGCGCGCTCGCCAGCAGCGTCCTCGTGGCAGCCGCCGACGGGGAAATGGCAGACGCCGAGGCAGAGGCGATCGAGCGCGTATTTGCTCCGCTCGTTTCGGAGTACGCGGCGTACTTCGACGTCGAGTTCGCTCGCCGGCGCTTCGGCGAGCTCGCGGGGTTGATGGCCTCTCTCGGAGCGGCGTCCCATCGCTCTCTCTTTGGCCTCCTGGCGCATGTGATCGGCGCGGATGGGGTCCTGGATCCGCGCGAAGTGAGTACGCTTTTGGCCATCGGTGATGCGATCGGCGCAGGCGCCTTGTTCCAGCGCCTGGCGGTCGTCCTCATTCGCCGTTTTGGTTTGTCCCCCGATGCGATTCCGCAGCCGGTGCTGGACGTCCCGCTCCCTCCACGCGCAAGGGAAGCGCAGAGCGCGCTCGACGCCTTTCTCGGTGCCATGGCGCGCCGTGGTGGAGGCGAGGCGACGCTTCGCCGTCTTTTGCGTCTCCTTGGCGCAAAACGGAAAGGAGCGGAGCTTCTGCGCACCGTGCAGGAGGCGATCCAGCGTGCAGGGTTGCGGCCTGCCGAGGAAATCGCCTCCGTGGAGCTGGATACCGTGCTTCACCTGGAGGCTCGAAGCGCCACGCCGCCTCCTCCCACGGCATCGACGTCGTCGGTCGTCCCCGGTAGCCCCGAAAGCGTCGTCCTTCGCGGGATCGGCAAGTTGCGCGAGCAGCTCGTCTCGGGCGATGGCCGGAGCCCGTCGGTCCGCCTGTACCAGCCTCGCCCCGGACGCGCGTTTGATCTCGAAATGCTCGAGCAGATCTCGGTCGGTTTGTCGGAGCGGGTGCTCGCGCAGGTGCGGTCGGGAGAGCGCGCCGTTCTCGTGAAGGCCGCGGAGGCGGGACGGCACACGGGGGCAAACCAGGCGCTGCGCGATCTGTTGATGCTCGACCGGGAGCACAAGGGGCGCCTCGAGGAGACGGGGGCAAACGATCTGGCCCTTGGGTATCCGTTCCTGATCGGGCTCGCTGGGGGATACCTCGTGCGAGGACCGCTCGTCCTTTACCCCGTCGATCTCGAGCGTGACGATCGGGGGGCGCGCAGCTTCGCCTTGAGGCCGCACAAGGACCAGCCGCCCACGGCAAACCTCGCGCTTCTTCGGGTACTGTTCACCAAAAAAGGGCTTCCCCTGCAGGACGACCTCGCGGCGCGGCTCGATGAATTGGCTGCAGATCTGGCGCACGGGCCCGAGGCGCTGCTTGGCGAGCTCTCCCGCCTTGGCATCAGCTCTAGCAAATTGACGGGCGAGCTTTCCCCCCTCAAAGATCGACGCGAAGAGGTGCTGGGACGACGCGAAGACTTCCTCGAAGTCGAGGAGATCGCCGTCCTTGGGCTGTTTCCTCAGTCGAATTCGGATCTCCTCCAGGACTACGACGGTCTCCTCGCGGATCTGGCACGCGGCGACACTCCGATCGGTACGTTGCTCGGCGGCGCCTTGGAGCTCCTCCCGGCCGAGATGCGGGACAGGTTCGGGTCGAATCTGACGCCGAGCCCCCCGCAGACCACGAGCGAGGAGAGCCTCGGTGTGCCCGTGATTGCGTCCGATCCGAGCCAGCGGCAGGTCCTCGCGCTCGCCCGGACGAAGCGCGCGCTCGTGGTCGACGGGCCTCCAGGGACGGGCAAGAGCCAAGTCATCGTCAATCTCGTCGCGGATGCCATCGGGCGAGGCGAGCGCGTTGCGGTCGTCAGCGAGAAGCGGGCCGCGCTCGATGTCGTGGCGCAACGACTCCAGCAAACGGGGTTCGAGCATGCCGTCGCCCTCGTGCACGACGTGCAGGAGGATCGAAAACCCGTTTACCAGAAGATCGCGGCGCGCCTCGAAGCGGGACAATCGCCGGATTTCGACACGGCATCCGCGGCGCAGACCACGCAGGAGCTTGCCGCGTTGACGCAGGTCTTCGATCGGCGCGCCGAACTGCTCGGTCGAAACCTCCCAGGATGCTCGATGCGTGTCGGGCAGCTTCACGCGCTCAGCGCAGGACTGCCCGCGGCAGGCGTCCCCGCAGCATCAGGCTGCATGGGGCTCCGCGACAGTGAATTGCACCGCGCTCGAACCGAGATAGCGGCGCTGAGACGTTATGCCGACTTGTTCGGAAAGGGCTCGCAGTGGCGGTCGGGGCGGATTTCCCTCGCCGAGAAGGCGGAGTCCTGGTTCCAGAGCTTCGAGCCTACGATTGCCAGGGCCGTGACGACGGCCGCGGAGCTGGAGCAGGGGCTCGCGACGGTGGCGCCGACGCCCATCGAGCGCCTGGAATCAGCGAAAGGCATGCTCGAGGCCGCGCGGGGGACACGTGATCTTCGCGTCCATCCGGAAGACCAGATGCTCTTCGCGAATGCCCTCACGGTCGCGACGCTCTACCCGGATCGCGCTCGCAACCTCGGGGAGGCCGAGCAGGCGTGGGCGCAGGCGCAGGAGGTGTTGCTTCAGTTCTCACAACGCGTGGCTTTCAATCCAGGGCCGACGGCCGAAGCCGCCATGGGTGTGCTTCTGCAATGGGGCAATCGATTCTTCCGGTACTTCTCGCCAGCTTGGTGGCGAGCGCGGGGCGTCGTTCGTGGCTCCGTAACGACACTCCTACCGGAGAAAGCCGGTGCGTCCCTCGACCCGCCGCTTCTCACGGAGCTCTTGTCCCGGGCGCGCGCGACGCGCGCTTGGGAGCAAGCAGAAGCATGCCTTGAAGCTTTCAGCTTGCGTTCGCTCGCGTCGAACTCAGCGGCGCATGTGGGCGGATTGCTTCGGAAGGTGGGGGAGACGTATCGGCGTCTGACGGCCCTCGTCGCGACGAGACATCTGCTCGAGGCCGTGCATGCGTGGCCGGCCCGCTTTTCGGTCGAGGAGATCGAGGCATGGGATCGCGCCCTCGATGCGAGGCTCCACGTTCTCGCGGCGCGGGAAGCGCACCACACCGCGGCGCAATCGCTCTCGGGCTTCTTCCCTTGGCTGGGCCGGCTGCCGGGACGCGCCGAGCTCGAGGCGTTCCTGGAGGCGTTCCGGCGCGATGCCCCTCGGGTTGCCGAGGCGGATCGTCGCCTTGCTGCATTTAGTACGTTGTGCCCCGAGGCGCCCGCGGTCTTTCATGCATTTTCGGAGCACCTCCCGACGGCGGATGCTTCGGGATGGTCCGAATCGCTGGTCAAGACGTGGGCCGTTGCCCGCCTCGACGCGCTGGAGCGCTCGACGCCGGAGCTCCGGCAGCTCGATGGTCCCACGCCGTACGGAGACGAGGAGGCCGCTGAGCAGCGCATGGCAGCGACGGTCGGACGTGCGGCGGACCTTGAGCGGAAACGTATTGCTGCGCGGCTCGACAACCATGCGCTCCTGCGCGCGGGGACAGCGCAGCGAGGCCGTCGTCGTACGGCGGATCAGGCGATGAAAGAGGCGATGCTCAAGGAGTGTCGCAAGCAGCGGAACGTGATGCCGATGCGCACCTTCATGCGGAAATTCGCGCCGGAGGGGCTGCTCGATCTCGTTCCCGTTTGGCTCCTCTCGCCGGAGACCATGACGGTGCTCTTCCCCCGGCAGCCGCTCTTCGATCTGGTGATCTTCGACGAGGCTTCCCAGTGCACCGTGGAGAGCGGGCTCCCAGTGCTCCTTCGTGCGCAGCGCTCGGTGATCGCGGGGGACGAGAAGCAGATGCCGCCGACGTCGTTTTTCACAGCGAGATCAACGGACGAGGGCGAGATTTCCGAGGACGAAGAGGCGACCGGAGCGCGTGAGCTTTTCGAGGCAGAATCGTTGCTCACGCTCGCGCGATCACGCGTGCCTCGAAGCGGCCTTTCGTGGCACTACCGCTGCGCCCACGAAGAGCTGATCGCATTCTCCAACTACGCCATGTATGACGGTTCGCTGCTCACGATTCCCTCGACGGCGAGCCGCACGGCTCCCCCGGCCATTCGTACCGTGATGGTTCCCGATGGCAAATACGATGCCGGTCGCAACGAGCCAGAAGCCCGCGTGGTCATGGACACCGTGATGGACCTTTTGGGACGAACCCCCGTACCGACGATCGGCATCGTGACGCTCAACATCCAGCAACGGCAAACGATCCTCGACGAAATCGATCGGCGCCGCGCGTCGGATCGCGTGTTTGCGGAGCGCTGGGATCAGGCGTGTTTGGCTGAACGGCTGGACGAGCGGCCGTTCGTCAAGAACCTCGAAAATGTGCAAGGGGACGAGCGCGACATCATCCTCTTCTCACCTGCGTATGCGCCCGTCGAGCGCGTCACCAAGAGGGGCACGGAGCGAGTCGTTCCAGCGCGCTTCGGGCCTCTTGGTCAGCGCGACGGCGAGCGCCGTCTCAATGTAGCGGTCTCACGTGCGAAACGCGAGTGCATCATCGTCGCCTCGTTCGAGCCGGGGATGCTGTCGGTTGGCCGGACCAAGAACGAAGGCCCCAAGCTCTTCAAGCTGTTCCTCGAATTTGCATTCCACCTTTCGAGCGGACAGCGTGCACTGGCGGAGCGCGTGTTGCGCGTCGTCCGCGAGAGCCGTCCGACGAGCGCTCCGTCGGCAACGACGGACCTCCCGCCGGGTTATGTCCCGCTGAAGGCGCAGATCGCGATGGCGCTTCAACAACGCGGGGTCACCTGCGAGCTCGATGTGGGGACATCCGATTTCAAGGTTCCGCTGGCTGTGGTGGATCGCGTCCAATCGTCGCGTTATGCGGTTGCCGTCCTGTGCGACGAAGGGGACGAGACATGCGAAGCGTTCGAGCGTCACGTTCATCGTCCGGCATCGTTGCGGGCGCGAGACTGGAAGGTCCTACGCGTGACGGCGAGGGATTGGGCGCGAAATTCGGATGCGGTGCTCGCGCGGATCATGAAAGCGTTGGGGGTCGAATCGGGAGCGTCTGCGATCACATCCAGCGAGGGACGAACAGCAGCTTCGTGAGGTCCGAGGTTTATCTTCAATTCAGCGCGACCCTATCGGGGCGACGTATCGCGCTGCGCGAGGTTGGAGAGAGGCCACATGACCCCGGGGCTCTGTTCGACGCGTCCCCCGACGAACTCTGCCGCACGCTCGAGAATCTCGGCCTGCGTCGATTCGGCATACCCAGCACGACGCGCGAGATCGGCGCCCAGCGCAGCGACGAGGAAGGCGTGCGCCGCGGGCACGTTGTAGCCTGCGGCATAAAGCGGGTTGAGCTCCAGCACCACCGGCCCGCCGCCTCGAAGGAAGGCGAGATCCGCCACGTAGTTCGGCGGTAGCTCCGCCGCGAGCAGGGCCGGCGCGAGAGAGCGCACGGCATCGTCGACGACCGAACGCCGCGCGGCAAGCGCGCTTTCGAGGGCCTGGCGTGGTTCGTCGGCGAGGGCCTCGAACGGGCCATGATAACTCGCCATCAGGAGACGACCGCCCAGCACCGTGAGCCGCACCTCGAAGGGGACACGAATGGCATCACGCGCGCCTGCGGGCGCTGGCAGCTCGATTCGTTCGAGATCGAGGTGCTCGCGCAATGCGAGGCCGCCGACGTCGAGGGACACGCGCAGGCGGCGGATCACCTCGAACACGGTGGCCTCGATATCCGCCTGGTTGTTGCCGAAGTAATGCTCCGGGTTGGTCGACTTGGTCGACGAATCGAAGCCCCGAATGAAGATGCCTTCGTGAGGATCGAGCCCCGCATCGGAGAGGGCATTGTAGATCGCCTCGGTCAACTTGCTGCGCACGGCCGCGGGTGAGTCGATGGCCGCGGCGCACGCATCATCCATGGGCAAAAAGGCCGTGCGCGGGGTGGGAATGCCGGCGCGCACGAGGACCGGATGAGAACGATCGAGCCCGAGGACCTGCTCCACGTCGTCGGGAGAGTCGAGGACGCATGCGGGCTCGAGGGCGCCGACACGATGGTAGACGGCCCTGTAGCTCTCGCGGGGAAGCATCGGTAGGTCGATCCAGCAAACGCTGCCGCGTATATCGCCCGGGGCCGTGTCCAGCGCGCCGGCGTGACGGATGGAGAGGTCCCAGGAATGCATCCGGGCGAGCTCGGTCCAGAAGGCGTGGCGGCGTTTGATCATCGCCACGTTGCGGGGGTCGGCGTGGATGTCGAAGGCGCGGTCGAGGTCGGAGATCAGCGCGATGCGGGGCACCGGTTCAGCTTCGCACACCCGGCGGAGGAAGTGTTCGACGATATGTCGTCATCGGCCCTCGACAGGGCGCCACGCGTCGAGCGAACGCCCGTTTCGCTTCGATTCGATTCAACGTGTGGCTTGCCTCAACGTGACGAGAACATCGGGTGCATCTCGCCCGTCGTGCGCGGATCGGTGGTGAGGTAGACGATCTCCGGCTCGCCGCCGTCCTCGCACGAGATCTTGTCGGCGGGGAGCTGCGGCGCGCCGTTGAAGGTGGAGTCGTAGATGTGGATGCGCGCGCCGGTGCACGTCTTCATCCACACCAGAGCGCCGGTGCCATTGTTGATCGAGGACTTCACGAGGTAGTGCGGCCCGACGTTCCAGAAGCGGAGCGTGCGATGACCGTTGCCCTCGGTGCGTAGACAAACGAATTGCGCATGCTTCGATTTGACGTCGGCCGCGGTGTCCGCGTTCCAGTTTTTCACGGTGAGATCTTCGGCGAAGATTTCCTCCGAGTTGTCGAGGACCATGCCGTCGTAGTTGGTGGTGTCGTAGCTGACCCACGCAGGCCAATTCGGCTCGAGATACACGTTGGAGAGATAGATTTTCGCGCCGGGGGCGCCGGCTGTCTGGAACGAGGCGCCGTAGGCGTCGGGGCTCGTCAGGTCGTGGATGTTGACGTTCACGAGCGCAACGCGCGGGTCGATCGGCTCGACCTCGTCTTTGAGGTCGAAGCCATATTTTCCTTGGGTGACGCTCGCATCGTGGATGCGCCGGGGCAGCTCGACGGCGGTGCGCTTGGTGAAGTCGCCCGTGAAATCGGGCACGCCGTCGAACTCGGTTTGGATCCAGGGATTGGCCACCGTGGTGCTGATCCCGCAGTCGAGCAGGGCGGGATTGCCTGCGTCGACGCCTGCGTCGAGGAAGCCGCCGCCGCTGCTGCTCGAGCTGGACGTTGGGCCGCTGCCGCCGTTACCTCCCGGGGAGGGGGCAGGCGGTTCGCTCGCGTCATTGCTGGAGCAGGCGAGACAAACCAGGGCGAGGCCAGAGCCCCACGTCAAGAGGCGCATCGGCGACATGCCGCCAGCCTAGCAGATGCGAACGTCTCACAGGGGGACGGCGTGTGCGTGTCGCCTCGTGGCGCGGCCAAAATACGGACGCGGGCGCCGTCGAGACGCGGCCAGGCGCGCGAGGCGGTCGTCGCCGAGATCGTCCCCGTCCCTGCAAGAAACGTCGGATTCGTGTCTGGTTGGCAACCTAACCAGCGGAATGCCAACCAGGTTGCCAAGGCGCGAGGGCGCTGACCGGAAACGAAAGCCACCATGTCGCGGCATGTACGTTGCCGTGCTTCAGGCCCGAAGGGTCGAAATGCTGCCATTGCCGGCAGGGCAAATCGAGAGGAGATGGGTATGAAGCATTCCTTGTTGTTTCGAGCGGGTGGGGGCATTCTGGCGGCGGCGCTCGCATTCGCCACCGGCTGCAATGTCACTGTGATCAGCGGCGGCGCGGGTGCCGGTGGCCCGGGAGGCAGCGGAGGCCAGGGGGGCCAAGGCGGCAGCGGGGGCGTTGGCGACGGTCCAGGCGGCAGCGGAGGTCAGGGAGGCAGCGGAGGTCCCGGAGGTAGCGGAGGTCAGGGAGGCGGCGGCGGTCAGGGAGGTGGCGGAAGCTTGCCGGCCTGCAATGACGGGACGACGACGGTCCTGGCCATCGATAAGTTTCTGATAGGCGATACGGAGCCCGACGGCACGCCGAACGTCACCGCGGGCTGGAAGCAATATGGGTTCAATCTCGATGGCGTGACATCGACGAAGAACTCCGTCGGTTTGTGCAAGCCGGCGGCCGGCGGCGTCCCCGCCGCAGCGTACCCCGACGGGTACGATGGCAAAGACAACTCCTTCGGCAAGAACCTCCTGCCTATCATCTTGGGGCTCTACGGCGACTACTCGAGCCAGGTGAACCAGGACGTGCAGGCCGGCCAATTTACCTACATGCTGGCCATCGAGGGGCTGGGCGCGTCGACATCGTGCGCGGCGACCAGCAAGTTCTATCGCGGCGACAACCTGGGGACGCTGCCGGCATGGGATGGGACCGACGTCTGGCCCCTCGGCTCGGATTTCCTGAACGATCCGGCGGATCCGGCCTCGGCGAAGAACGTGTTTCTGGAGAGCGTGATCGATCAGGACGTGTACCAATCCGGCCTCGGGGCAAACTTCGACCTGGTGCTCGGCGATGGAAGCGGTGCGATCCTCTCGGCGATCCCCATCCGCCACGCGCGCCTCGAAATGAAGCTCTCTCCAGACCACGCCGGGGCCATCGAGGGGCAGCTCGGCGGCATCATCGATACCGAGGCGTTCCTGGCGGAGGTCGCGAAGTCGGCCTCGAAGTTCGACGAATCGTTCTGTGATCCGAGCTCGCCGACGTTGCAATCGATCCTCCAACAAATGCGCCAGGCGTCCGATATCATGAAGGACGGGACGCAGGACCCGACGAAGACGTGCGACGGGATCTCGATCGGAATCGGATTCACGATGAAGGCGGTCGAGCTGGGCGCCGTGGCCCCGCCGGACCCGCCGCCGGTCGATCCCTGCACGCCTTGATGTCGACGACTGCGGCCACGTCGTCACGCGGATCCCCGAACGATGGCGCGACGGCATGCGGGGTCTCGGCCACGCCGCCGGCCGTCGGCACGCGCTTCGCCTCGTGGTTATGCCGGTAATAGAGGAAGCCGCTGGCGACGCCGATGGGCGCGCCGTCGAGCGTGAGCGTCACGGCGTCGAACGCCAGCAGCGCGGACCGCACCGTGCCGCCCTCGATAACGTTTCCCGGGAAGTACAACGTTTCGCCGCGGACCACGGTGCAGCACGCGAGATGCGTCGTGGGGGTGAACTGGTAGCGGAACAACGGCGTCGTATTCGCGGCGGCGGGATCGATCGCCGAATACGTGCCGCTCGGAGACACCACATACACGCGGCCCGCGGGGGGAGGGCGCGAGGTGAGAACCCAGGAAGGCCCTGGGTCCGTGCTGTCCTGGATGAAGCCACCGATGCCCCGTATCGGCCTGGGCGGGGAACGCGTTAAATACATCCAAATACGCGCAGCGACGCTACCAAGCTTTGCATTGTGGAACCCTTGCTGTCACGTTCCGCGCATGACTTTGCGTGGCATGACTTCACGCCGCACGTTCCTTACCCAGACGGCCGCTGGGGCGCTTGGGGTTGCTTTCCTGGATGCCTGCGCGGATGCGCCCGCGCCTGTATCCGGATCCACGCCTGTGCTTGTGCCCGCGCCCGTCCCCGACGATATCGGCGCGCTCGCGAAATCCATGGAGGGCACCGTCGTGCTACCGACGGACGGCGCCTATGATGCGTCACGCCTCCTCTACAATACCCGGTTCGATGCGGTTCGACCGCTGGCTGTCGCGAAATGCAAATCACCGAGCGACGTGCAAAAGGCGCTGGGGTGGGCGCGACGGAACGGGGTTGACATCGCAGCGCGTAGCGGCGGGCATAGTTATGGTGGCTTCTCGACGACGTCCGGGCTGGTCCTCGACGTCCGCGGCATGGCGCAGATTGAAGTGGACACGACGAACAATACGGTCCTGGTTGGGGCCGGCGCATTGCTGATCGACATCTATGACGCGCTCTTCGCCCACGGACTCGCGCTGACAGCCGGCACCTGCCCCACGGTCGGCATCGCGGGTCATGCGCTCGGCGGTGGGTATGGGTTGATTTCTCGCAAATTTGGCTTGACCGCAGACAACTTGCTGGAGGTCCAACTGGTCACGGCCGCCGGGGATCTGCTCACCTGCAATGCCAAACAAAATGCGGATCTGTTCTGGGCGTGTAGCGGCGGAGGTGGCGGGCAATTCGGCGTCGTGACGTCGTTGAAGCTGCAGGTGTACACCGTCAGCGAGGCGTCTTATTTCATTCTCACGTGGGGATGGCCGGACGCGGCGAAGGTCGTGGATGCGTGGCAGGCTTGGGCCCCGTACGCGCCAGACGAGCTCACATCGTTATGCGGTCTGTTCTGCCGTCCTGGCAAGGAGCCGTGGGTCCGGGTCATTGGCATGTACCTGGGGCCGGTGGCGGAGCTCGAGGCGCTGTTGCTCCCGATGCTGGCGCCGGCGCTGGGGACGCCGGCGACGAAGGTGGTCGATTCCGACTCCTACGAAAACATCACGCTGATGTGGGCGGGCTGCGAGAGCACCGCGGCGGCATGCCATCTCGCGCCGCAAGGAACGCTGGAGCGCGAGACCTATCGCGCCAAATCGGATTACGTCACGGAGCCGCTGCCGGCCGCCGCGATCGATATCATGATGGCGTGGATCGCCGCGCGCGCGGGCGCGACCGCGACGGGGGGCATTCTGCTCGACGCCTACGGCGGCGCGCTGGGCCGCGTCGCGCAGGACGCGACGGCGTTCGTGCATCGTTCCCCGCTGTTCTCTTGCCAATATCTCGCCTACGAGCTCCCCTCGGACACGCCCGAGGCGCAACAAGAGAACCGCGACGGCCTGAATGACTTCTATGCGTCCCTGCGCCCGTACATGTCCGGAGCGGCGTATCAAAATTATATCGATCCGGACCTCGCCGACTGGCAGCACGCCTATTATGGCGCAAACCTGCCGCGGCTCCTGCAGGTGAAGGCAAAATACGATCCGCAGAACGTCTTTCGTTTCGCGCAGAGCCTGCCCGTGGTGTGACGAGGGCATCGATCGGTACCGCGCGGGCAGCAGCGCCATGGGCCAGCGCGAGGACCGGGGGCGACCTCTGCACAGGTCCCTGCGGCCTTGTTCTCTGTCGAGTCAGCCACCGTGCTCGGCACTCGCGACACGATCGTGGACACCACGTGCGGGCCCGTCACGTGGGGTGGCGTCACGGTTGCGCGGCGTAAGGGAATCGTGCTACGCGTCGGGGAGGAGGAAAAGCTGGTTTGTCCGCCTTGGGCTCGGGCAAAGCAATGTTTTCCCTGAGGCAGGATCATGGACCGGATCGACGCCATGCGCGTCTTCGTCGCGACGCTGGACGAAGGGAGCCTTGCGGGCGCAGCGCGCAAACTCGGCCGCTCGCCGGCGGCGGTCACGCGCGCGATCACCTTTCTCGAAAACCATGTCGGCGTTCAGTTGCTTCACCGCACGACGCGTTCGATCCATCTGAGCGAGGCTGGCGAGCGTTATGCCGCAGCCTGTCGGCGTGTGCTGGTCGACCTTGAGGAAGCCGACATGCTCGCTGCGAGCGAGCGCGGCGCGCCGAGAGGTCTGCTCACCGTGACCGCGCCGCTGGTGAGCGGAACGAAGATCATGCGCCCGATCCTCGATGCGTTCCTTGCGCAAGAACCCGCGGTCCGGGCGCGGCTGCTGCTGCTGGACCGCACGGTCAGCTTCGTCGAGGAAGGAATCGATGTGGGGCTGCGAATCGCGCATTTGCCCGATTCGAGCCTCATCGCGACCCGAATCGGCGAGGTGCGCAAGGTGCTTTGCGCGGCGCCCGCCTATCTCGAAGCGGCGCCACCGCTCGTAAGCCCGGCCGATCTTGTCCGCCATCGTTGTATCCAGATGACCTCCTTTGGCCAGGAGAGCTGGAACTTCCCGCCCGAAAAGGCCACGGGCGCCACGCGGCACGTAGCGATCGAGCCGAGGCTGGTAGTGAACACGGTCGAGGCAGCGGTGGCGTCCGCGGTCGAGGGCAACGGCATCACACGCGTCTTCTCGTACCAGGTCGCCGACGAGGTGGCGGCGGGTCAACTGCGGATCGTGCTCGCCGAAGCGGAGCCTGTACCACTCCCCGTTCATCTGATCACGCCGGAGGGCCGGCTTTCGGTGCCCAAGGTGCGCGCCTTCTTCGAATTCGCGGGCCCACGGTTGAAAGCAGAATTCACCCGGCGCCAGATTGCCTGCACCGGCGGCTGACGGGTGCTGATCACCAGTGGCCGGCGTGCTGGCCGCCGTCGACGTGAAGCGTCTCGCCCGTGACGAAGCTCGCATCCTCGAGATAGAGGACGGCCTGGACGACCTCGTCAATCGTGCCCATGCGGCCGAGCGGATGCAGGGCGTCGAGGGTCGCATGCGTCTCGGGAGCGTGCATCGGGGTCTTGATGATGCCCGGCGAGACAGCGTTCGCGCGGATGCCGTGGGCGGCATATTCTATCGCGAGGCTGCGGGTCGCTGCGTCGATCCCGCCCTTCGTCAGCGATGCAATCACCGAGGGCACGCCCTTGATCGGCTGGTCGACGAGCGTGGTCGTGATGCTGACGATATGCCCGCCCGTGCCCTGCTTCAGAAACTGGGTGACCACCGCCTGGGTCACGTAAAAGAAGCCCGCGACGTTGACGTTGATCTTCTTCGTGAAGTCCTCGACCGTGTATTCGGTGAACGGCTTGGCGATGAAGATGCCGGCATTGTTGACGAGCGTGTCGACCCGGCCGAATTTCGCGACGGCGGCGTCCACGACCTTTTTTGCCGTCTCGGGATGGCCGACGTCGCCGTCGACGATCAGGACGTCGGGATCACCCCCGAAGGCGCCGGGCTTGATCGAGCGCGAGTTGGCGACGACGCTCCAGCCCTTCGTGCGATAGCCCTCGACGAGGCCGGCGCCGATGCCTTGCGAGGCGCCCGTGATGATGACGACTTTCTTGCGCATGGGTCTCTTTCCTTGAAAATCGAGATACGTGGAGCGGTGCGCTGCCGGCGCGTTCCGGACGGCACGGGGATCGACCCATCGGTCGGCTGGTCAGGCCGGCAGGTGGCGGGCGAGGAAGTCGCGCATCAGCGGCACGATCTCGTCGGCCTTGTCCTCGAAGGCGAAGTGGCCGCTATCGAGGAGATGGAGCTCGGCATCGGGCAGGTCGCGGAGGAAGGCCCTGGCGCCCTCGGCGGGGAAGATGCTGTCGTTCGCGCCCCAGGCGATCAGCGTCGGCGGCCGATGCGTCCGGAAGAACTCCTGGAACCTGGGATAAAGCGCGACATTGTTGCGATAGTCGTAGAAGAGGTCGAGCTGAATCTCAACATTGCCGGGACGATCCAGGAAGATCTGGTCGTAGAGCCAGGCCGCGGGATCGAGCCGCGAGACGTCTTTCACGCCATCGACGTATTGGAATTTCGTGGTCTCGATCGTCATGAAGGGCCTGAGCGCGTCGCGATGGACCTTCGAGTTGTCGGCCCATAGCGCTTTGATAGGATCCCAGAAGGCCTGGAGGCCGTCCTCATAAGCATTGCCGTTCTGGGTGACGAGCGCAGCCACGCGCTCGGGATGCTCGAGCGCCAGGCGAAAGCCCGTGGGCGCGCCGTAGTCCATGACGTAGAGCGCGTAGCGCTCGGCGCCGAGCTGCTGGAGCAGGCCGTCGACGATCTCGGCGAACTTGGCGAAGCTGTATTCGAACTCCTCACGCGGAGGCATCGCGGACAGGCCGAAACCCGGCAGGTCGGGGGCGATCACGCGGTAGCGGTCGGCGAGCGCGGGAATGAGGTTGCGGTACATGTGCGACGAGCTCGGAAAACCGTGGAGCAGCACGACCACCGGGGCGTCGGCCGGGCCGGCTTCGCGGTAGAAGATCTCCAGTCCCTCGACGGTCGCGGTCCGGTGGTGGGTGACGGGAATCGTAGTCGAAGTGGTGGCAAACATGAGGATTCTCTCTCGCTTGGAGCCGGGTGGTGTTCGACGGTTCGCGCCGTCGACATCCCTGATCCTAGATCATCGCGTTTGTCGTAAGAATAGATGCTGTGTCGAATTCACTCTTTCATTTTGTGCAACAGTTGCCGATGGCGAGCGTCGTCTCCTCGCTGCGCTCGTGGACGGCGACGCCGGGGCAGGCGAGGGGTACACATGCTCGGGATTTGGAACGACGGCGCGCGTGGGCGTTCCGCCACTCGACGCGCCCGCGGCGGCGTGGTCAGGACATCCGTGCGAATGGTGCGTGCCGACGTGGTTTCACGGGACGCGTGGGCCAGGGGGAGGGGGCGCGGGGCGAGAGAGGCATTTCCCGCCTTCCAAAGCGCACGTGTAGCGCGGCGCCTCGATGCGTGGCGGCACGCTCCAGGGCGCGCAGACCACGCCCGGCGGCAGGACTATCGCCGCATCGCAGCGATTTCCGACGGTGCACACGTTTTTCACCATGGCTATCTCGCCGCGTGGGACCTGCTCGCCCTCGGCAATGAACCACCCGTCCTGCGTGTTTCCATTCACGAGGGCGCAGCCCGCCCACGCATCGCAGACCATTGCGGGCAGGCATTGCTGCTCGACCGGTATGCGCGTGGGCTGGCCGTCGGGGCCGGTCGCCGTCGCCTGGCAAAGGCCGTCGCGGCAGACGGCGCGCGTGGGTCCCTCGGGGCACGCGAGCGGCGGGCATGTCGAAGGCGGATGCGCCGCGCAATATCGCTGGAGGTCTGCGTGCCAGCGGCGCGTGCCAGGCGTGGTCCCGCAAGCCGGGCAGCACGCGCTACCGCCCGATACCTCCACCCGCGCCACCGCGCATTCGTCGTCGCGCTGGCAGGCGCGCTCGACCGCGGGCGGCACTCCGGCGTCGGGCTCCACGCCGCGGGAAGACGTGAGCGCGGGAGGCGTCACCGCCCGCGTGGTCGCCGCGGAATCGGTGACGTGCGCGTCGGCCTGCCGATCGGGAGCGTGGCAGGACGCGAGGAGCAAGCCTGTGCTGACGAGCAGCAGGGCGCGGGAGTCGAGCATCGTGTTCACCGAGGGAGAGGCGACCATTGGCAGCGATGATAGAACAAAGTTGGCGAAAGCAAACAGGTGTCGCACACGCGCGCTCTTATGCGTATGCATGTCGAGGCTCCTTCAGGACGAGGGAGGGCGAGGACGTACGTGCAG
Source organism: Polyangium sorediatum (assembly GCF_029946465.1). Taxonomy (NCBI): domain Bacteria; kingdom Pseudomonadati; phylum Myxococcota; order Polyangiales; family Polyangiaceae; genus Polyangium; species Polyangium sorediatum. Next base: position 26,744 of record NZ_JARZHI010000066.1, on the reverse strand, counting down.
GGGCAGGTCGAGCACGGTGGCGCCGGCGCGGCGGAATCGAGAGGGGCTGTCCGACATGTCCTTCGTGAATGCGCGTCTGAACGCTCGTTCGTCCTCGTAACCCACACGCGCGGCGATCGTCGCAATCGCGTCCGTGGTCGAACGGAGCAGCCCCGCCGCGACCTCGAGCCGGAGCCGCCGCAGGAAACTCGCCGGAGGAAGCCCCGTCGCGGCCACGAAACGGCGTCCTAGCGTGCGGGGGGTCACGCCAACTTCCCGCGCGAGCGCGTCGACGTCGAGCGGGCGGGTGAGGTCGGCGCGCAGAATGGCCTCGGCCTTCGTCACCACGCGATCGCTATTGGCAAGGTGCTGGATCATGACGAATGGCCCCTGCGCGCTTCGCGCATCGTCGACGATCAGATAACGTGCGACGGCGTGCGCGAGCTCCGCGCCGGCGAAACGACGGACGAAATGGAGCGCGAGATCGATCTGCGCGAGCGCCGCGCCCGCGGTGATCGTCCGCTCCGACGCGACGACGAGCTCGTCCTCGACCAGCCTCACGGCCGGATAACGCGCCCGGAATGCGGGAGCGAGCCACCAGCTCGTGGTCGCCGGGCCCCCGTCGAGGACACCCGCCTCCGCGAGCAAGAACGTGGAGGAACAGCTCGCGCCCAGGATCGCGCCGGCCGCAGCCGCGCGCTCGAGGTGGGTCGACAGCGTCCGGATGCTCGGGTGGGCGACATCGACGAGGACTTGTCGCGCGTCGGCCATGCCCGGTCCGAATACGAGCACCACGTCCGCCGCGCCCGCGTCGACCGGGCCGTCGACCGTGATCGACGTGCCGACGGAGGAGCGCACGGGGTGGCCATCGAAGGACCGGACCGTGCAATGAAAGAGCTGCGGCGGTCCGCCAAGCGTGCTGGAGAGGAGGTTCGCGGTGCCGAGGACGTCGAGCGTGACGGCGATGCCGGAGCCGAAGCAGCGATCCGTGACGACCAGATTCACGGCGAGGGGCCGTGGCCCGAGGCTCGAATTCCGTGCACCGCTGTCCTTCGCCCGCGAGGTTCGACGTGCCATCCTGGCTCGGCATCCTACCGCAACGCGAGGTCGCTCGTCCGCCGCACCCTTCTCGCCGTGATGCGGACCGCAAGGGCGAGCAACATCAGGACCAAAAACGCTGCGTACAGGGGTTGGCTACGCGCGCGAGGACCATAACTCGCGACGAAGATTCCCCAGAGCAAATACATCCCGGAGACGTGCAGCGCTCTCCATGCGCGAGGTCCCATCCGCTTGCGTGGACCCTCAAACGATGTGACGGCCATGGCGGCGATCCAGACGTATCCGATGGCGCCGCCCACCACGCTGCTCATCGCCGTCGTCGCCCGGAACGAGGTCGTGTGGAGCTCCGCGAGCGCGAGCACCACACCCAGGTGCGCGAATTGCACGATCGCAAACCCGAGCCCGAGGTTGCGCCGATGCAACAGGAGCCATCGGGTCCACTTCGCGCGCCCGATGGCGTGCAGGGACGAGGCCATGAACGTCACGGCGAGCAGGACCGCCGATACCCTCGCGGTCGCGCGTATCGCGCTCCGGAGCCCCTCTTCGCCCGCCCCGTGCGCCGCAAAGGAGAGCGCAATGGCCACGATCGCAACGACAAGAGCAGCGGCGGTGAGCTTCACGCGCGCTCTCCTCTCAAAATGGGACCACATCGCACGGCGTGGGCGGCGGGAGCGCTGCCGCGGCGCCGTCGACGTTTTCAGTCGTGTGCGCCTCCAGCCAGCGAGCCACGCCGTCGGCCATCGCGGCGCCTTCGGGCTCGTGCAAAAGGTCGTGGACGAGCTTGGGGCACATCCACAAGGTCCTGTCTTTGCTCGACACGCCGCCGAGGAACTCTTTCGTTCCCGAGGGCAACGTGATTTCGTCGATCTTCCCGTGCATGCCGAGGATGGGCAGGACGAACTTCGAGCGGTTTTCGGCGATACGATCCATCGTGTCGAGCAAGCCGGCGATCGTCCTCGCGGGCACGTCGCTGAGGTCGACGAGCGGGTCGTTCTTCGCTTGGGCGATCACCTCCGGGGAGCGGGAGAACTTGTCGATCGGTAGCGCCGCCGCGCCCGCCCCAGGAAAAAGTGTGGACGCGACGTGCGCCCCGAATCGCGCCGCGCCGCTCGCGTCCGCGGCGAGCGCCGGCGCGCTGAGCAAGAGGCCCGCGATGTCCTTCTGGTGATCGAGCGCATAGCCGGTGGCAATGGCGCCTCCCATGCTATGGCCGAGCACGAACACCGGCACCTTCGGCTCGACCTGCTTGCTGCGCTGGACGAAAGAATCGAGGTCGGTGATGAAATCATCGAAGTCGTCCACGCGCTGTGATTTGCCGTCCGAGCGACCATGGCCGCGGTGATCGTACGAGCGAACCGAGAATCCCCGCTTGGCGAGCCCCACCGCGAAGTCGGCGTACCGGGCGCTGTGGTCCTTGAGGCCGTGCACGACGATGAGCATTCCGCGCGCGTCGCCCTGCGGTCTCCAGGAGCGCTCGAAATGCACCCATCCATCGGCGCTCTCGAAGGTCGACTCGGCCACGCGCACGCCATCCTTCTCCACGGTGCGCGGCACGAAAGCCCGCGGCGCCCGCATCTCGAACGCGCCGCACCCGCTGAGCAGCACGAGCGCACATCCCACTGTCGTCCACTTCATCCGTCGACTCCTCGCCCCCGAATCCGAGCTCTGCCTCGCCAGGGCCGAGGTCAGGATGGCAAGCCTCGAACCCTGCTGGAAGGGCAGGTTCGGACGAAAAGCGGGCCGCGACGGACGGCGCCCGCGCACAGCGTTTTCCAGCCCATCTCGTGTCCCTCGCAGTTCGGCTGGGATGACCGGGAAGGACCCGAGCACGCCAATCTGGAAAGTCAACCGCCGCGGGGAGAGCCGGCTGTTCGCAGAGGATGGGGGGGCGTCGAGGTGCGGTCGTTTTCGCCGGCAAACTCCCCTCGCGCGCCTGTCACGAGGTGGACGCACGCGTCCAGTCGGACGACGCCATCTTGCAGGTGGTTCGAGAAACGCTTTATCAAAGCTCGACGCGCCTTGTCGTGCACCACGTCACCCGCCTTTGCCACGGCTTCCGCGATCGAGAAGGCCGCGAGCGCGAAATCCGCTGCGTCCGCCGCAGCGAGGCCGCCACCGATCGCGAGCCCTCCGCGCCATTCGCTCACACTCACCTCGCCGAAACCAGCGCTCTCGAGCAGCGTCAGCAGCTTGTCGGATTGGCCATAACGAAACGGGCCTGGAGCGTCGGGGACGGGAGGGGGCACGTCGACGAACTCGGCCACGACATCGCGCAGCGTCGTGACCCACGGATTGTCGGTGGGGCGCCCCCAGACCGCGAATGCGAAGCGGCCACCCGGCAAAAGCCAGCTTGCGAGGTTGTGGAAGGCGGCGGGCGCGTCGTCGAAGAACATCACGCCGAAGCGCGACACGAGCCGCTCGTAGGGCGGTCCAGGAGGTGGCGTCGTCGCCACGTCCGCAGTCGTGAAGGAGATGGCGTGCTCGTCGGGTGGCGTGCGGGCGCGCGCCGTCTCGATCAAACTCGGCGAGATGTCGAACCCATGAACGATGCTCCCCTTCGGCGCGCGCCGCAGAATCTCCAGCGTCGTTCCCCCGCCGCCGCAGCCGATGTCGGCGAGCCGCACCGGCGCGTCGAGGCGCAGCGCACGGATCAGTGGCTCGTCGATCGGCGAAAGCATCGCTTCCATGCCGTCGAGCTGGGCTCGCCATTTTTGGCCTCGGGAAGCCGCCCAATCGGACGCCGTAGGATGCTCGTTCGCCATCAGAATCCACGCTTTCCGCCAGCCCCCAGCGGCTTGGTGAGAATGCTGCGCGAAGGCCACCCCGCCTCGCGATTCGTCGCCCGCTTCAATCGAGACCTCGCTTGCCGGGAGCCCAGTAGGCCTTGTTTTTCTGCGCCGCGAACGTGACTCGCTCCCTCTGTGCCAGCCGTCGTATCGCCTGGATGGTCTGTGCTTTGCCGGTCAGTACCAATGCGCTCGGTGTCTTCGAGGCCGCCTTCACGGCGGACCACAGCGCATCGACGTGCGCGTCTCCGGCGGCACGGGCAACGAACGAGACGTCGCGAAGACCGATGGCGTCCGCCGCAGCCTGCGTGGCGGTGACGTCGTCGACCTCGAGCACCACCGTGCTGGGTTTGCCCAGCTCCCCGAGCGCGCGACCCACCGCGATCGAGGTCTCGTCACCGACCAGCAGCGTCGGGGAGGGCAGCTCCCGGAGCGGCAACGAGCCACGCGGCCCGAAGAAATGCACCTCGTCGCCTGCGCGGAGGGCGCGCGCCCAGCGCGCCCCCGGCCCGTCACCGTGTATGAATGCGAGCAGGCTCAAGCGCCCCGCTGCAGCATCGAACGCAAAGGGCGTGTAGGTTCGGAAGTCCCCGTCGATCATCACCTGCATCTTGTCCCCCGGCGCGCAGCGCGGCCCGGTGAGCGCCTCGCCCGCCAGCACGAAGAGGCGAAAACGATCCGCCACGTCGGTGACGCGCTCGACCCGAACGGCGCGCAGGATCGGCTTGAGGAGCCCGCCGAGGGCTTGCTTGATGGTGCTCATGTCGTTGCCTCATTTCCGTTCCGTGGATGGGTGATGTGCTTCGGCGGCCCGTCACTCGAAGTGATCGGTACGCCACGAACGTGCTCTCGGGCCGTCCGTGAGGTTGACGGGCTGGTCATGCGTGTTTCGATGCATCGGCCCTCGCTTTCCATCGTCTGCCTTTGCGCCACGCGACGAGACCCCAGGCGAGCGGCACGAGGCTGACGAGCAGCCCAGAGGAGCTTGAGCGGCAGACCGCCGTCATCTCCGAAGTGCTGGCGCGGTGCCGCGTCGTTCATCCCGAGACCCTCACGGCCGCGCCGAGGCGCCAGCCTTTCGCGCGCTCCTGCTCTCGCCAGAGCGCGGCGTAGACGCCGTCCTTCACGAGCAGCTCGTCGTGCGTGCCCGACTCCGCGACGCGCCCCTTGTCGAGCACGACGATGCGGTGCGCGCGCCGCACGGTGCGCAGGCGATGGGCGATCACGACGACGGTCTTCTTCTTCACGAGCTCGTCGATCGCGCGCTGGATCTCCGCCTCGGCCGACGCGTCCACCGAGGCCGTCGCCTCGTCGAGGAGCACGATGGGCGCGTCCTTGAGGATCGCGCGGGCGATCGAGAGGCGCTGGCGTTCGCCTCCCGAGAGCGTCCCGCCTCCCTCGCCGAGGACCGTGTCGTAGCCGCTCGGCAACGCCGTGATGAAATCGTGGGCGCGCGCGGCCTTCGCGGCGCGCTCGATCTCTTCACGCGAAGCATCGGGGCGGCCGACGCGAACGTTCTCGAGGATCGTGCCCGAGAAGAGGACGACGTCCTGGAATACCATCGCGATGTGCTGGTGCAGCTCCTCGAAAGGCACGTCGCGGATGTCGACACCGCCAATGCGGATTCCGCCCTTGCCACGCGGGATGTCCCACAGGCGCGCGACGAGATGGACCAGCGTCGACTTGCCCGAGCCCGAAGCTCCGACGAGCGCGGTGAGCGAGCGCTCGGGGAACGTCGTCGAGACGCCGTGGAGCACGGCCTCGTCTTCGTAGGCGAACGACACATCATCGATGTGGACGTCGAACCGCTCGATCCGCGCTGCCGGCGTGGTTGCCTCTGCGAGCGGCTCTTCGGCGAGCAGTCGATCGACGCGCCCGAGGGCCCGCTGCGAGGCGCGCAGCATGAGCAGCGCGACGCCGAGATCCGCGACCTGGCGCACGACGCCGACGGTCACGACGAGGAAGACGAGCAGCACCGCCGGTTGCATCGAGCCGCGAAGTGCAAGCGCGCTGCCTACCCAGGCCACCGCGACAAAGCTGACCTCGATGACGAAGCCGAACACGGCGAGCAGCGGTGAGGGCAACACGTCGGCGCGGATGAGGGCGTCGCGCAGATGCTCCATCGCTTTGACGAAGCGCTGGTAGACCTCGCCGTGCCGGCCGAAGGCACGAAGCACCGCGATGCCCTGCACGTACTCCACGACGCGCGCGCTCACGTCGGCCGTGGCTTCGAGCACCGCTTCGATCTCGCGGACGAACAGGGGCGTGGTCGCAGCCAGCACGAGGACCGCCACCGGCAACGCCGCCAGGATGACGAGCCCGAGGCGCAGATCGAGGAAGCAGAGCCCCAAGCCGACGAGCATCGGCAGCGCGAAGCTCGCCGCGAAGATGCCGATGGTGTGTGACCACACGTCCTCGACGAGCGCGATGTCCGTCGTCAGGACGCCCGAAAGCTCACCGCTCCGCCGGTGCGTGAAGAACCCCATCGGTAGGCGGCGCAGGTGATCCGCCGTGCGGATGCGCGCCTGCCCCAGGAGCGCGTGCGCGGCGATGAAAATGTTCGACATCGCCCCGCCCGAGAAGGCGAGGCGCAGCACCACCGCGAGCACGATGCCTCCGGTGATCCACCACGTCATCTGCATCGAGAGCCGGTGTTCGAGCGCCTCTCGGACGAAGAACAGGACCAGCGCGTAGGGCGCAGCGATCGTGAGCGCTTCGGCGAACGCGAAGAGCAGGCCGCGCCGTAAGCGCGCGTCCTTTCGCCCCGCGAGACGCTCGCCGAGCATGAAGACCTCGCGGAGCATCATGCCACCTCCTCTGCGACGAGCGACGGGCCTGGCTCGCCGAGCGACCAGTCGAGCGCCTCGGTATGGCTCTTCCACAGACGTCGATAGAGCGCCGAGCGCGCGAGCAGCTCGTCGTGCGTGCCCTGATCGTTTACACGCCCGCCATCGAGCACGACGATGTGATCGGCGGTGGCGATGGTCGAGAGGCGATGCGCGACCACCAGCACCGTTCGACCTGCGCACAGCTCCGAGAGCGCCTCCTGGATGCGCGCTTCGTTCTCGGGATCGGCGAAGGCCGTTGCCTCGTCGAGCAAGAGCACCGGCGCGTCCTTGAGCAATGCGCGGGCGATCGACAGGCGCTGCTTCTCGCCGCCCGAGAGTCGCGCGCCGCGCTCGCCGAGCAACGTGTCGTACTTCCTGGGCAACACCTGAATGAAGTCGTACGCACGCGCGGCGCGGCATGCGGCGTCGATCTGCTCGTCGGTGGCGTCGGGCCGAGCGAGGCGAAGGTTCTCGCGGACCGTGCCGTGGAAGAGGAACACTTCCTGAAACACCATCGAGACGCGCGAGAGCAGCGTATCGAGCGGCAACGCCCGCACGTCGACGCCGCCGAGCTCGACCCGGCCGCTGTGGGCCTCCCACAGCCTTGGCACGAGGCGGACGAGCGTCGTCTTGCCCGCGCCCGAAGGGCCCACCAGCGCCGTGACCTTGCCGGCGGGAACTTCGAAGGACACGTCGTGGAGGACCTCGGGCCCGCCATCCTCGTACCGGAAGCCGACCTCGCGAAACGTGATGCCGTCGTGGGCAGGGCGCGCGTCGCCGGTGGAGGTCTCGAGGTCCGGCACGGCGAGGATCGCCTGGATGCGCGTGTTGCTCGCCTTGATGCGGTCGACGTTCCCCCACGCGAACATGAGCCGCATCAGCGACATGAGGAGCTGCGGGCCGAGGACGAGGAACAGCACGAGCGATTCGAGCGAGAGCGTCCCGCGCATGTGGAGCCATCCGCCCACGGGCACGAGGACGACGAGGCTCGATCCGATGAGCGTACCGAATGCGCCGTAGCCCCGGCCGTTGGTGCGCATGAACCCGACCATCCACGCGAGCCCGTCCTCGATCGAGCGCGAGAGATCGCCGAAGCGCTGCGCGGTCAGGCCGAACGTCTTGATGACGTGGATGCCTCGCAGGTACTCGAGCAGCGACGTGTTCATCCGGCTCTGGATCTCGTTCCAGTGCTGGTGCGCCTTGCCGACGTCGCGCATCGCGATCGCCATCGCCACGATCGCGATGGGCGCCATCACGAGGCTGGCGAGCGCCATGCGCCAGTCGACCCACAAGAGGGCGATGGCGGTCGAGAGCGGCACGACGAACGCCGCGATCGCGTCCGGGAAGTAATGGGCGACGAAGCCTTCGATCTGGTTCACGTCGTCCAGCAGCGTCTTCTTGAGCTCGCCCGCGCCGCGGCGGCTGAAGAACGAGAGCGGCACCGCGCCGAGCTTCTTCGCGAGACGGAGGCGCAGGTCGTGCAGGACGCGGAACGCGGCCACGTGCGCGAGCATGTTCGCCGCGGCGACGAGGGCGTAACGGACGACGAGCGCGCCCGCGGCGGCGAAGGCGAGCGAGCGAACGGCATCGAGGTCGGGCGGCGTCGCATAAATGGCGGTGGCCATCCGGGCCACCACGAAGAAGGGCACCAGCGCCAGCGCAGCGGCCAACGTCGAGGCGAGCGCAGCACCCGCCACGAGCGACCCCTGCAACGCGAGCAGCGCGCCGAGCCCCTTGAGCGCCTGCTCCTGGTGGGCGTTCGTCGCCTCGCTCATGGCGACCTCGGGGTTATAAAGATAATGCGAGTCATTTGCATCGTTCTCTCGAAAGCCGGATCCCCCATCGAGTCGGGAGCGCTAGACGTGGGTCATGCCGCGCGCGCGAGCTGCGCCCCGCGACGCGCGTGGCCCCGGGCGGTGCATTGCAGCGCCGATCAACGCGCCCTCCCTTTGGGCGCGCACCTGGAGCAAACGCCGAAGAGCTCGTGCACGTGTCCCGTCAGAGAAAAGCCGAACTGCTCGGCGATGTCGCGCTGAAGCACCTCGATGGCCTCGAACTCGAACTCGACGACCTTGCCGCAAGAGGTGCAGATGAGATGGTCGTGGTGTTCGCGTTCGAACGCGCGCTCGTAGCGGTGTCCTTCGCCCGCGGAGACCAGCGTCTCCTGAATGAGCCCCGCTTCCACCAGCAAGGGCACGATGCGGTAGACCGTGGCCGGGTGCGCCTCGACCGCGCCCGTCTCTCGGAGCGTCTTCACCAGGTCTTCGACCGTGAAGTGCCCGTCGTACGCGAGGGCCCCGCGAGCCACGGCGTCACGAACCTCCGAGTTCTTCAGCCCCTTGGCGCGTACGACGCCATGGAGCTGTTCGAGGGCTCGGTGGATGCCGACGGCGTCGAGGACGGGAGGCTGGGTTGCCCTACGCATGGTCATATCGTGCGAGCGCTTCGCGGGATCCTCAAGAGCCCCACGTGCCAGCGGCCCGGCTCAGCCCGCGACGTGCGCTCGCCCGCCAGGCCCACGAGCTGCGCGTGATCTGCGGCGAGGGTTGCCTGTCTTCGAGCGGGTGGCGATGGCGGAGATCGAAGGGGTCGCCGAGGTGGCCGACCAGGAGGCTCACGACGTACGAGGTGAGAGAGACGCTCGCGATGCTGAAGAACCCGCTGGTCCCCACCCAATCTGCCGCGACCGCCGCGAGGCTGGCCACGAAGCCGACCATCCCGAAGATGCCGAGCCCGAGAACGCAGGTGGACCAGCGCTCGATGCAGCGGCAGCACCAGCGGCGCGTCTTCACGCGAACCCTCGCAACGCGCCGAGCTTGGCGTTCCGTTGCGCATACAGCGTCGCCGCCGCTTCGCCGAGGACGGCCCACAGCTCTTCGAGGGCCAACGCGTCGATGCGCACGGTGGTGGTGCCGAGGTGGATCGACACGCACTCGCACTCGGTGCACTGCTGCACGTGGGCGATGTCGTTCTTGGCGAGCGTCACATGATGGCAGGTGGGCGCGAGCATGAGGTCCTCCGGTCGGTGACGATGATGCGAATGACTCGCGTTGTCAACAACCAGCCTACCGGAACGTACAGACTCGACGATCTGGACACTTGCTGAACATCCAGATGGCGCTCGTCTCGAACCGCACCGCCGACATCATGCGGGGGCTCGCTGTTTTCTCGGTGTCTTCATTGGGTTGAGCGCCCGGGAGGGACACCCAAATCGTCACCGGTTTCTGCGGGGTTGCCGTCGGGGGCGCGGGCCCTCGGGCGCCGGATCTGACGGCTCGTCTCTCGGCGCTGCTTCGAGGCCTGCGAGAATGAGCTGGATCCCGTAGCGGAATCGCGCATCGAGGTCGGCATCGAGCAAGTGCGTGGAGGCCTCCCCGAGGTGCGGGTACGCGCCGCGGGCGAGCGCCGCCCGGAGGTGCGCTGGATCGACCTTGCCGTCCTCCACACCGGGGAGCGGCGCCAGGGCTTGCTCCTCGAGGGTGAAGCCGATCGTGTAATAGACCATCGTCCAGGTCCCCCACGCGGCAGCGCGCGGCGAGAGCCCCGCCTCGCGCAGCGCGCCGACCCACGTGTCCGCGAAGCGGAGCGTATTCTCCTGCGTTACGTAGGTTCCCGCGAAGACCCGCGCTCCGTCGCGGTGCGCGAGCAGCGCCCGGCGGAGCCGCTCGGCCATGTTGGCTGTCCGGTCCATCCACGTGAGCCCCTCCGGGGCGCGGGCCACGCAGTCCGAAAGCAGGGCTTCCGCCATGGCGTCGAGCAGCTCCTGCTTGTTTTTCACATGCCAGTAGAGCGTGGCCGCCTGCACGTTCAGCTCCTGCCCGAGCCGGCGCATCGTCAGCGCGTCGAGCCCGACCTCGTCCAGGAGGCGCAGCGCCGTCGAAACCACCTGCTCGCGTCGTAGTCGCATCGCAGCTCCCGTTCTTTTCTTCCTGCTTGCCGTTCTGCCCCGCCGAGCCGGGAAGGCCCGCGCCGCCGCCTTGACTCTAACACTGTTCGAGTTACTCTAACGTTGTTAGAGTTTGAGACTTGGAGGTTCCGTGATGATGGATACGGACGTGGTGGTCGTGGGGGGAGGCCCGGTCGGGCTGATGCTGGCGTGTGAGCTCGCGCTCGCGCGGGTCCGGGTACGCGTGCTGGAGCAGCGGACGGCGCGAATGGAGCAGTCGCGCGCGCTCACGCTGCACCCGCGCAGCATCGAGATTCTCGATCAGCGCGGGATCGCGGGCCGCTTTCTAGAACGCGGAATCCCGATCCCCACGGGGCATTTCGCGATGCTCGACACCCGGCTCGACTTCTCGCGCCTCGACACAGCGCACCCCTACACGTTGTTCCTGCCTCAGGCCCGCAGCGAAGAGCTCCTGGAGGCGCGGGCGCGCGAGCTGGGCGCCGAGATTCTGCGCGGCCACGCGGTCGTCGAGGTCACGGAGCGGGAAGGGAGCGTCGCGCTGCGGGTCCAGGGTCCCGAGGGCCTGCGCGACGAACGCGCGCGCTACGTCGTGGGTTGCGACGGGGCGGTGAGCGTGGTGCGCCGCTCGATCGGCATCGCCTTTCCGGGGAGCGAGACGACGCTGACGGCTTTTCTCGGCGACGTCGAGGTCACGGAGCCCCCTGCCCGGCCGGGCTCCCGCGTGGGGCCGCACGGCGGCGTGATGGTGGTGCCTCTCGGCGACGGAGGCTATCGGTTCGTCGTCTTCGATCCGCAGAGGATGCACGCGGACAGGTCCGAGCCGGTCACGCTGGACGAGCTGCGGAGCTCCGTGCAGCGGATCCTCGGCACGGACTTCGGAATGCGAGACCCTCGTTGGCTGTCGCGTTTCGGCAATGCGACGCGGCTTGCGGAGCGATATCGCGCAGGGCGCGTCTTTCTTGCGGGCGACGCCGCGCATATTCATTTTCCTGCCGGCGGCCAGGGGCTCAATGTCGGTCTCCAGGACGCGATGAACCTCGGCTGGAAGCTCGCTGCCGCCGTGAAAGGCTGGGCGCCGCCCCACCTGCTCGACAGTTACCACGACGAGCGACACCCCGTCGGCCGCGCCCTGGTGCGCAACACGGAGGCCCAGATCCGACTGATGGACGTCTCGGAACCCGGCTTGGCCCTCCGCGAGATGATGAGCGACCTGCTCGGCATCGAAGCCGTGAACCGGCGCCTCGCCGGGCAGATCAGCGCGATTGATGTCGCTTATCCTCCTGCCGAGGGCGCGACGGCGCACGCATGGGTCGGCAAGAGGGCGCCCGACCGCGCGCTCGAGACGATGCGCGGCGCGGCGCGCCTCCACGAGCTTTTGCATGCGGGTCGGTATGTGCTGCTCGATTTCGCCGACGATGAAGAACTCCAGGCCGCGAGTGAGGCGTGGAGCGATCGCGTCGACGTCCTCCAGGCCAAGGTCGCGGCTCCGCAGACCGATTTATCTGCTATCGATGCGCTTCTGGTGAGGCCGGACGGGCACATCGCCTGGGCGAGCGGGCGCGCGACGCGCCTCGACGATCTCCGGGCTGCGCTCGCGCACTGGTGCGGGCCCGCTTAGGGTAAGGACGGGAGCGATGAGCCAAGACGCGTACGTGCAGCTCTTGGAGATGTCGTTGGCATTACGGCGAGGCGACGTCCAGGGCGCGCGCGCAAGTACGCGGCTGCGCGCCTGCATTCTCGCAGCGGGCTCCGCAAGCCCCGACAACCTATCCTGCGCGGAACACATCGAGGTCGGCTCTGTTCGTCGCCGATTCGCCCGACCGGTCACGGTTCGAGGCATCAAGCTACGAGGGCATGACACGATGGTCTCGGAGTTGATAAACGTTCTCGAAGACGCACCTATCCCGGCAGCCGTTCGCAAGGAATTCCCACAGTTGACAGCCGCGGACTGGCGGGCCTGTCTTCGGCTCATCACGCTTCTTTTGGCGTCGGCGGAACACGTCGAATCGTCGAGCAAACCGCGTACACGTCCATAATGCAGACACCAGGATTGGGCCTACGAAGGACGGCCGAACTGCCGCACGGCCCTCTGGGTGAGCTGCCCCAGGGCCCTCCGAGTGGTTTCCTCACACGAACAGCCCCCGCATGGCACGACCACGCCAGGTTCCGCATCGTGTGGACCGACTGCCTGCTGTGGGCGCTGGGGGGCACGCGCGGCAGGCGACCTGATCCTCCTGGGCCATGGCGCACAAAAGCACTTGACATTCGCGAAATCTTTTGTGCTTCCTGGTCCTCGATACCGCTCCACGCATCCAGCGTCGGACCGGCAGCAGGGCGCGCAGCAGGAAATCAACGGCTGCTAGGACGAGCAGACGGTTTCGGCTATTGTTAGGGTATCCGCCAGGCGGCGATCCGTAACAGAAGGTGCATGAGCGCTCTCACAGAAGGCAGCATCATCGCCGGCCGATACCGGCTCGGTCGCCCGCTCGCGAAGGGCGGCATGGGATCTGTCTTCTTCGCGGAGCATCTCCAGCTCCGCACCAGCGTGGCCATCAAGCTCATGGCGCCCGCGCTCGCCGCCTCCGCCGACGCGCGCGCGCGCTTCGAGCGTGAGGCGCAGGCGTCCGCGGTCATCAAGAGCCCGAACGTCGTGCAGGTTTACGACTACGGCGTGGAGGGCGACTGCCCGTACATCGTGATGGAGCTGCTCGACGGCGAGGACCTCGAGCGCCGGCTCGTCCGCGTCGGGCGTCTCTCGCTCGCGGCTACGATGGACATCGTGCAACAGGTCTGCAAGGCCCTTCGCCGCGCGCACGAGCTGGGGCTCGTGCACCGTGATTTGAAGCCCGCGAACCTCTTTTTGTCAGGCCACGACGACGAAGAGCTCGTCAAGGTCCTCGACTTCGGGATCGCGAAGGCGAACGGTCCGGTGCTCGCTGGAAACGCCACCAGGACGGGCACGCTGATCGGATCGCCGCAATACATGAGCCCGGAGCAGGTGCGGCGCGGGAAAGAGGTCGATCCCCGCAGCGATCTGTGGTCGCTCGGGGTGATCGTCTACCGCTGCGTGACGGGCCGGCTGCCATTCTCCGGCGAAGAGATCGGCGATCTCCTCGTCGAGATCTGCACGGACCCGATCCCTGCCCCATCGAGCATCGACGGCGCTCTCGGCCCCGACGTGGACCAGTTCTTCGAGCGCGCGCTGGCACGCGACGTAAGCAAGCGATTCCAGAGCGCGGGCGAGCTCGCCGACGCGTTCGCGGCGGTGGCGAGGGGCAGCGGGCCGATCCCGATGAGCACCTCGTCACAGAATCACGCGCTCGGCCCGCCGCCGGAGCCGGGGCCAGCAGCCGTCAGCGCGCCGGGAGCAGCTTCGGGGGCGGGCGGAACGTTGTCGCCCTCGGGGCTCAGCGTCGCGCAGTCGCCGGCGAGCAAGCCGCGCACGATCGCGGTGGCGGTCGGCATCGCTCTCGCTGCCAGCCTCGCCGTCGGGCTGGGCGTGTTCGCGTGGTCGCGCTCCTCGGCCCCGAGCGCGCCTGTTTCCAGTCCGGAAGGTGAAGGAAAAAGTCCGGCATTTTCCGAGCCCAGTCCCGCCGGAGCCGCGAGCGCCGCGGCGTCCGCGAGCGCCGCGGCGTCCGCGAGCGGCACGGCGTCCGCGAGCGGCACGGCGGTGGGCACAACGGCGCCGCCCGAAAGGCCCATCAAGGGCACGGTCCAGCCCAAAAAAGGGACCAAGACAGGCCATGATCCGCTCGACCATCAGTGAAGTCGTGCGCTGCGGGGCACGCTTCCGGCCAGCCGTGGCATGGGTGACATGGGCGATCGTCACGGGTGCGGCCCCGGCGCGCGCCGAGCCCGTGAAATCGGATCCAGCGGCTGCGGAGGCGCTGTTCAGAGCGGGCCGCGACCTCGTCAAGAAGGGGGACTATGCTGCGGGCTGCCCCAAGTTCGAGGCCGCGCTCGAGCTGAACCCATCCGCCGGGACGATGCTCAACATCGCCAAGTGCCACGAGCATGAGGGCAGGCTCGCCACCGCGTGGGAGGACTACCACCGCGCACGGACATTGAATCGCGAGACGGCGGGAAACGCGCGCAAGCGGGAGCTCGACGACATCACAAACCAGGGGATCAAGGACCTGGAGCCGCGCCTGCCCAGGCTGAGGGTCGTCGTCACCGCGCCTCCCGCCGGAATTGAAGTTTCGCGGGACGGCAAGGATTTGCCGAGCGCCGCGTGGGGGGAGGCGCTCCCCGTCGATCCGGGCAAACACGAGGTCCGCGCGCGGGCCCCGGGCCGCAAGCCCCGGACGGTCGAAGTGACACTCGAAGAAGGCAAGACGAGCACGGTCGAGATCACGCTCGAGGTCGACACGACGCCGCCACCCAGGAACGGTGTCCCCATCTGGGCGTGGATCGCCGGCGGCGCTGGGCTCGCGCTCGCGGGCGTCAGCGCCTATTTCGTCTACGACGACCTGGCCGCGATCGACGCCCTGCATGAAAACTGCGACGTGAGCTACAATGGCACGTACTGCGCCGCGGGTTACGACTACCAGGCGGACAACAGGCGCAAGAATCGCGATTTCGGCCTTGCCTTGGGGCTGGGCGGCGCAGGCGCCCTGGCGCTTGGCGCCGCCGTTTATGGGATCGCGACAGCCCCTCGCTCGAGACCGGCCGAGCCGCAGGTCGTCGCGGTGACGCCCTGGATCGCTCCCGGCGCAGCGGGAGCGTGGATGTTCGGGAGATTCTGATGGCTGCTTCGAATGGGTCTCTCCTGTGCGCCCTCGCCCTGGCCATGGGCCCGGCCGGTTGCATTGCCGACGTCGTGCCGAGCTCCTCGCTCGCGAGCTGCGCGGATCTGGCGGCCACGTGCGGGCCCAAGGGCGACGAGATATGCTGCGCGAACGCGCTCGTCACGGGGGGAGCGTACGAGCGCCTCGATCTGGAACAGAACAAGTCGTATCCGGCCACGGTGAGCGACTTTCGGCTGGATCGCTTCGAGGTGACGGTCGGGCGGTTTCGAAGGTTCTGGAGCGCCTATTCTGGGTTTCTTCCGGCCGCGGGCGCGGGGGCTCATCCGAACATCGAGGGAAGCGGGTGGGACGATTCATGGCCGTTGCCGCAGGACCAGGCCGAACTCACCGCTTCTTTGAAATGCAGCTCCTATTATCAGACCTGGACGGACGAGCCCGGCGACGGCGAAAACAAGCCCATCAATTGCGTCAACTGGTATGTCGCGTTCGCCTTTTGCGCCTGGGACGGCGGTCGATTGCCAACCGAGGCCGAGTGGAACTACGCGGCGGCCCGCGGTAGCGAAGAGACGAATTACCCGTGGGGGAGCGCCGCGCCGGACGATGACCATGCGGTGTATTGCCCGAATTACTCGGAGGTGGATCAGGGCTGTCCGACCGCGACGCTCGCTGACATCTCGGACGTCGGCTCCAGATCTCCCGCGGGCGATGGGAAATGGGGACAATCCGACCTGGCCGGCAGCATGCGCGAGTGGACCCTGGACTACCACGACGTGTACCCGGAACATTGCGACGATTGCGCCAACCTGACGAATGGTATGGGGGGCCGTGAGGCGCGCGGCGGCGACTGGAACAACGACGCGGCGAGCCTGAGCTCGTATCAAAGGATCGCCTACGACCCTGCGGAAGCGAAGAGCTGGGTGGGGTTTCGCTGCGCTCGCCGGCCGCGCTGAGCACCTCAGGGCGCGTTGCACATGATGATGTGCTCGACGGCGTCGATGAGGATCTGCTCCACCCGCAATGCACCGATGGCTCGGGCGTCGCCGAAGCGTTCGAGATCGAAGGGCGGCGGGTTGACCTCCAGATAGGCGAGAATCTGGAGCGGATATCCTTTCCAGCGGATCACGCAGAAGCCGACCACGTTGCGACTCCCTGTGGCCCCGCGGAGGCCGAGGGCGAGCTCGATGCTCGGGGTGTCATGCCCTTGATCGAGAAGGATCCGGGCCTCGTGCCCGGCCCGCCGGAGCTCGGCCGCGATCTCCTCCATCTGCGGCCGGAGCAAATCGTCGCGGAGGGCCGCGAAGCTCCGGAGGAAATCGGCCTCGTCCGGCGTCCGCCCCTCGGCGATGCGCCGCGCATAACGCGCGGTGAGACGCTCGAGGCGGAGGCGGTTCTGCTCTTTCATGTGCTGCGTCGTCAGGGCGCGAGAATCAGCACCTTGGTCTGGCTCGGAGCGATGGTCATGCCCCGGGCGTTGGTGCGGTTCTGCATGGTGGGGCTCGTCAATCGCGTCACCGGCGCGCCCTTGATGAGCACCTTGCGGGCTCCCATCACGTGCCGCGAGGTGCTCATCACCGAGCGCGAGAGCACGCCCCCACTGATGCCCGGGTTGTCCCCGTTGGTCATGGGCACTGTGGTGCGCATGTTGTGCACCGGCGCGCACACGAACAGGACCTTGTAGACCGCAGAGACCGCCATGGGGTTGGCGGCGAAGTTGGGATAGGGGATCGGCACGGGCCCCGGGGGCGTGAGGCATACGTCGGGAATCGCGAAGGCCATGCCCCCGCGTTGGGTGTTGGCAAACATGGGCTCCTCCTCAACCGATGTGGACCTGACCGCCGTCGATCTTGGTCAACTCTCCGCTCGTCACCAGGGTGGTTTGCGACTTGATGTTCACCGCAGCCTTGGCCGAGACCTCGTAATACCGGGCCCGGACCTGCTCCGATTCGGCGATGAAGCGATAGGCCCGTGCCACGCGCGACACCCAGCGATCGGCCACTGACTCCACCGATCGGGCCACGGTCTTGACGTGATCGATCTTCGCCACCAGCCGATCGCCGAGGTAGCTCATGGCCTCCACGGCCAGGGCCCCTTCCCGGGCGTGGACCCGCACCTTGCCCGAGGCCAGCGTGGTCTCGCCGGGCGTGGCCATGCACACGCCGCTCTGGGCGTGGATCGTCACCTTGCCCGCGGGCGCGCTCATTTCCAGATCCCCCTCGGCCACGAGCCGCGTCGCCCCTCCGCCCTCGCGCTCCAGCACCGCGAGCACGTGGCAGCCCTCGTCGTGGAGGGCGAGGAGCACAAGATCCCCGAGCGCAGGCTCGACCAGGCAGCTCACCGCCCTCCGGGCCTCGTACTCGCCCGAGCCCACGCGCACCATGAGGCGCTTGCCCAGGATCGCGGTCACCGTGCCCACCTCCTGGGTGGCCAGGGTCTCGGTCCGCTGTCTCGCCAAGTTGTCTCGCATCGCTCGTCTCCTTATCTCGCAAGAGGCCTCTCACGGAGACCAACGCTCTGCTTCCAGCAGCTCCTCGTCATCGCCGAGGAGCCCGGCCCGGCTCGTGAACACCGCTCCTTTGTCGCGCGTCTGGTGAAAGCGGGTGCGGAAGAGCTTGGCCTGCGACAGATCCGCTTCTTCCACGCCGGCGTGGGAGAAATCGGCGTAGCTGAGATCGGCGCCGCGGAGGCTCGCGAGCTTGCACGCGGCGCGCTGGAAATTGGCCTGGTAGAGGCAGGCGTCGGCGAAACTCGCGGCCTCGAGGTTGGCCTGTTGAAAGACCGCCTGCCGGGCGTGGAGTCCCTTGGCCGAGGCCCCGCTGAGCCGGGCCTCGGCGAACATCGCCCGCTCGGCGTTGGCGCCGTCGAGCTTGGCACCGATGAGCTTCGCTCCCTTGAAGTTGGTCTGCACGAGCTCGGCTCCGCGCAGATCGCAGCCGCTGAGATCGGCCTCGTCGAGCATGGTGAAGGACAGGTGCATCCCGGAGAGATCCTGCCCCCGGAGCTTGGCTCCGCTGAGCACCGAGAGATGCATCCTGGCCCCGCGCAGGCTGGCGCTGGAGAGGTCGGCCGCCATCAGGCAGCAGCGCTCGAGCTCGGCCTCGTCGAGGACGATCTTCTCGAGCGTGGTCTCGACGAGCGCGAAGCGATCGAGCTTGGCCTTGCGGAAGCTGGTCTCGGCGGCGCGCCCCTTGACCATGCTGGCGATGCTCAGATCCGCGCCCTCGAAGGAGGCCCGGGAGAGATCGCAGTCGACGAACTTGGCGTCCACGAGATCGCTGCCCGGGAGCGCCGTGCCCTGCATGGCGCACTTGTAGAACGAGGTGTGGCGGGCCTTGACCTCGGTGAGATCGGCGCTGCCGAGATCGCAGGCGTTGAAGATCGACTCGCTGATCTTCGCGCCCGCGAGCTTCGCGCCCCGGAAGCTCACGCCCTCGAAGACCACACCCGAGAGATCGAGGCCGGCGAGATCGAGGCCGGCGAGATCGGCTCCGGCGATGAGCTCGCCCTCGCCGATGGCCGCGATGAGCTCGTCGCGGGTCATCCTTCTTTCCTCGTGAACACCACCTGATTCACCAGGGCTCCGGCGAAGGTCGTGCGGTCATCGCCGATGGTGTGAAGGAGGCTGGCGCCGAAGAGGTTGGCCTTCTCGAAGATCGCGCCCGGTACCTTGGCCTTGTCGAGGATGGCCTCCATGAGGTTGGCTTCGCGGAGATCGGCGCCGCTGAGATCGGCCTCGGCGAAGCGCGCCTCCCGGGCCGCGATCTGCGTGAGGCGCGCGCCGCGGAGCACGGCCTCGCTGAAGTCGGCGCCCTCGGCCCGGGCTCCCTCGAAGTTGGCGCCTTCCAGGTTCACGCCGCTGAGGTTGGCCTCTTCGAGATCGGCTGCCGAGAAATCCGCGCCCGGCAGCGTCGAGCTGGCGATGATGCACAGGCCGCGGGCCCGCGCTTCGCGGAAGGAGGCTTTCTCTCCGGCGAAGTCGAGGAAGCTCGTCCCTTCGAGGTGGGCGCCGTCGAAGTTCGCAAGGGCTCCCTTGCATTGCAGGAAGGTCGCCCCGCCGAGCTGGGCCCCGGTGAAGCGGGCCTCGGTGAGATCGAGCTCGAAGAACTGCACCTCGCGGGCGTCGGCGTCGGTGAAGTCGGCGCCGAACACCCGCGTCTCGAAGAACTCGGCGCCGGTGAGATCGGCCCCGGCGAGCTGCGCGCCATCGAGGCGCGCCTTGTAGAGGACCGCATCGCGGAGATTGGCGCCGGCGAAGCGCACGCCCGAGGCCTCGGTGAAGCCGAGGTTGGCCCCCACCAGCTTGGTGTCCTCGAAGCGCGCGCCCTTCACGTTGGCGCGGGTCAGGACCGCGCCCGAGAGATCCGCCCCGGTGAAGTCGCAGTCCGAGAGATCTGCGCCTTCCAGCAGGGCTTCGCGGAGATCCGCCTCGGCGAAGCGCAGGCCTTTGAGATCGGCGCCCGTAAGATCACGCCGGGCAAGCGACTCGCCCGCGGCGAGCGCCGCCTCGACCTCGGCCCGCAGCGCGGCCTTCTCGGCCTCCGAGAGCTGCGCGGCGGGCGGACACTGGTGGGCGTGGGCGCGGTAGGCTTCGAGCGACGAGGCCTCCATCTGCCGGAGCTCGTCGGCGAACGCGGGATCGGCGATCTTGGCTTCGAGATCCGGCATCGGCGCCCCGCCTTTGCGCGCCGCCCCGGCGACCTCGTGCATCTGGGCGAGCTCGGCCTCGGCGCGGAACTTGGGCGGGCCTCCCCCCTCTTGCTCCGATCGCTTGACCAGGGCGTCGAAGTCGATGCCCTGCGCGGCGCAATCGCGGCGCGCCTTGGCCTCGGCCTCCTTGGCGCGGGCTTCGCCCTCGCTCTCCATCGCTCGGGCCTCGGCGTCGGCGCGGTCGATGTAGTCCGGCAGATCATCGAGCGAGGAGGGCGGTCGAGCGGCCGC
This sequence comes from Polyangium sorediatum, assembly GCF_029946465.1. Lineage (NCBI taxonomy): Bacteria > Pseudomonadati > Myxococcota > Polyangiales > Polyangiaceae > Polyangium > Polyangium sorediatum. The sequence goes on along the minus strand of NZ_JARZHI010000066.1, from coordinate 6,502 downwards.
GACGGGCTGTTTGGGAAGCGCCACCTCGGGATCGATCCCGGCGGCGCGGAGCTCGTCGCGGGCTCGTTCGAGATCGCGCTCCGCCCGAAGTTCGGCGCGCTTCTCGAGGAGCTCCTCGTCGTCGAGGAGAGCGTCCATGTCGGTGCCGAGCTCTTCCTCGAAGAGCGGCGCGCTCGGATCCGGCGGGGGCAAGAGCTCGCGATCGCGCAGCGCGTTGACCGCGCCCTTCTCCTCGTCGAGGCGCGCGGCCAGGGCCTCGCGGTAATGCTCGATGGGCTTCGGCGTATCCGCCTTCTCCAGGGCGCCGAGGAGCAGCGCCACGTCGCCGGCGTCGTTCTCGCCGACCTCGATGACCCCGCGAAAGACGGCGATTCCGCGCTCCAGGTTGGGCAGGAGGATCAGGGTCTCGAGGCGCGTCGCGACCTCGCGCAGGGCCCCTTCGGCGATCACCGTCTCGGCCGTCTCGGCGCTGGAGACGAAGCAGCGAGCGCGAAGCCATGGGACCCGGCTCTCGAGGCGGGTCTTCCTTCCGTGGAGGTTTTCGAGCGCGATGGCCTCGCCTCCCTGGAAGTACTCGCCGAGGCGTTGATCCGCGGGCGCCACCTGAAAGGCCTCGACATCGATGTCGCTGGCAAAGCCGGGGAACTCTTTCTCCAGCCAGGCCGTACCGTAGGTGCCTAGTTTGGCAATGCGGGCTTCGAGCGCCGGATCGAGGGCCCCGAAGCAGGCCGGCGGAGGCCGATCCCGGGGCGAGGTCATCAAGTGCCGGGGGTCCTCGAGGTGAGGAAGCCGGTGCACCGTGCGGCCATTCTCCTCCACCGGAGAGAGGCCCATCCCTCGAGGATTCTGCGGATACGCCGCTCCGCCAAAGGCATTCTCCCAGGCCAGGGCCATCTCCACGATCGGCTCGGGGTCGGTGGGTACGCCATTGCGCCACTGCCGGGCCCCGACCACGTAAATGGTCTTGTCCACCAGGGGCTTTTCGGCGGGGCCCAGCACGAGGCGCGCGGCCATGGCCGGGCTCGGCTTCCCCCCGGGCGCAAAGGCGCTTCCATAAAGAAGAACCTCGCCGCGGGGCTTGGGCATGCCCTCGTCGAGGATGGGCGGGGTGCTCGCGCCCTTGCCCATCTCCGCCATCGCCTTCTGCCACAGGGCCACTTCCGGCAGGGGCAGCTCCGGGGCCTCGAGAGGGAAATACGCGAGCAGGCCGACGCTCAAATAGTGCTTCCCGCGAAGGGTGAACACGCGCTGCAGGACCGAGAGGCGGCTGGGTTTGACGACACGCATGGCTCGAGAACCTCGAAGGACATCAAAGGACGACGAAGCGCCCGGTCCGGAGCAGGGTATTGGCCTCGTTCTGGATATCGGTCCTCATCTTGGTAAGGCGCACGTTCGCCTCGTGGCGCTCCAGGGCCTTGATCTTCACCTCGGCAAAGGGGCCATTGAAGATCTCCAGGACCTGCCCGTTGAGCTTCGAGACCACCGAACCGTTATGGGTCTCGCGCACGATTCCAGTGCTGGTCGAGGTGCGGCTGCCTCGGTGGGTCTCGGTGAGGTTGCCGATATGGGTATCCTTGGCGTTGCCGTAGTGCGAGGCGGTGGCGTTCCCCCGGTGCGTCTCCTCCGAATTGCCGTGGAGGACCGACTTGGCATTGCCGAGCTGGAACTCGTCGAGGTTGCCGGTGTGCCGCGAGTTGGCATTGCCGGTGTGCATCGACGTCTGCTTGCCGGTCATCGTCGATTTGGTGTTGCCGATGTGGGTCTCGGTCTTGTTGCCTGTGAGGCTCTCGGTCTTGTTGCCCTTGATGGATTCGGACTTGGGCCCGATGTAGTACTCCATCACCTTCCCCCAGGTGAATGCGACCTTGCCGCCCATGAGCTGCTCGGTCTTGAGCCCGATGAGGAGTTCCTGCTTCCATCCGCCGACGACCTCCAGCACGGTGGCGAGCTTGAGATCCTCGGTGGCGCCCACGGTGAGCGTGGCTTTGTTGCCGAGGACCTTCTCCGTCTGGTTCTGCCACTCGTTGGTCTCGTCGCCTTCGGCCTTTATGTCGAGGTTCCCCTCGGCCGTGATGCTGATGTCGCCCTTGACAGTGACCGTCCAGTTTTCACCCACGTCGTTGTCGTAGTTCTTGCCGATGGAGACGAGGCCGTTGTCGTCGGTCTTGGCGATGAACTCGTGCCCGTCGTTGGGTGCGCCCATGCGGATGTAGCTGTTGGAATAGGGCGTGGAGAGGGTGACCCGCTGCAAGCCCGCCAGATCCTCGAGCTCCAGGCGGTTTCGGCCGCCGGTCTGGATGATGTTCTTGGTGTGGTTGCCGCTGCTCACCGGGCTGGGGTTGAGCACGTTGGGGACCACGCCAGAGATCACCGGGCGATCGGGATCTCCGCCGAGGAAGCTCAGAACCACCTCGGTGCCCTTGCGGAGGGGAAAATGAAATCCCTCGATGCTCCCGCCGTGGGGCTGCATCATCCGCACGTAGGTGGATCCGGAGCCGCTCGGGGAGTCGTTCTCGTCGAAGTTGAACTTCACGAGGTAGCGCCCGTACTCGTCGATCTGGGCGTATTCGCTCTCCCCGCCGCCGTCGACGACGCCGTTCTCGAAACCGTAGATCCGCGGCCAGGGCGTCCGGGATTCGGGCCGGAACTGGGTGCTGGCCGGGATGGCCGCCACTTCGACGAAATAGGTGTCGTCGTGCTCGAGGCCGATGAGCTCCTTGAGGTGCAGATCCCCGGCGGCCTGGTTGCCCTGGTGGTGGACCTCGATGGCCAGATACTTGGTGTTGAAGCGGGGGCGGGGGTGCTCCTCGAGATCGAAGGTATGGCCGGCGCGGAGGTGCATCCGCGTGCCCGTGGCCCGGGCGATCGATTTCCGGGTGAGGAACTCTTCGGATCGAATCTTGGCCAGGCGGACCCCGGTGTCGGGCGAGAAGAAGCGCTCGCCGTAGAGGCTGACCTTCCCGGCCCCCTTGGCCGAGACCGCCGCAGACCCCGATAGATCGAGCTTCGGTCGCGCATAATCGTAGTCGCGGAGCTTGACCTCGGCGGGCATGGATCCGTGATTCAGGGAGAAGGAGCGGAACGAGGCGCCGGCGCTGCGATCTTCCCCGGTCTGGGGGAAATAGCGGACGGGCTTGCCGATGCCCTCGGCGGGGTAGGACTTGTCATCACAGAAGATGATCTTCTCGCCCCCCTCGTTGTGTTCGAAGAAATAAGCAACACCCTCGCGCTCCAGCCAGCGGGAGACGAAATCGAAATCGCTCTCGCGGTATTGGCCGATGTGCTCCTCCACCTCGTAGCTCTGGGTGAGGCGGAATTCGTAGCTGCCGGCGAGGCCGTTGTCGTCGAGGACCGCCCGGATGGCGTCGGGCGCGCTCTTCTTGGTGAAAATCCGGCTGTGCCGCGAGAGAGCGAGGCGCGCGAGGCGAGGTACGAGCACGACGCGCACCAAGGCCCGGCCCCCATACTCGTGCACCAGATCGACGTCGCCGAGCACGCCGGCGAGCACGTAGGGCGGGATCTCGTCGCTCTCGCGATCGATCACCAGGCTGGCCGGGTCACCCACGGCTTCGGCGAAATCGATGTCGCCGTCGTCGCTGTGAAATTGCAGGTAGACTTCGAATCGATAGGGACGCGACATGGCTTCGCTGCCACGGAAGCCGACGACTCGCGAAGGGCGGGGAAGTCCGCTCGACGAAAAAGTGATGAGGTCGCGCATGGATGTACCTTTCTCATCGCGGCGCCGAGGGCCCCGGCGCTTCGGGCGCGGAGTATAGCGATCCCGCTCCCGAGAAAAAAGACGGGATGACCAGCGTCTCGCCCCCCTCGTCCTGCTCGAAGAAGTCGGCTCTTCCGAGCGGTACGCGCCGAACAGCCGGAGCGAGACCTTCGAGACGCCGTTTCACGCGGACCGGACCCGGGCGATCTCTTCTTTGATCTGCGCGGCGAGTTCCGGATCGACCATCCGCTTTTCCCACCGCCGTTTCACGCGTGTCCACACGGTGCGCCGAATCCGGAGCGCATCGAGCGCCGTAGAAAGGCTGCCGTGCTCGTCGGCGACGACGAGTGTTGCGTAGGTTTTTACGTCGAGCGGGCCACGGATGGCCTCCCACGCAGCGACGTACGCCGCGTCGAAGCGATCGCGCAGCGCCTTTGCCCCGCGCTTGACTTCCTGATCCACAGCGTCGTTCCAGCGTTGCTCCGCGGCGCGCCAGCTCTCTTCCGTGAGCCCGTGCCCGGCGAGGATCTCGGTGCGCGACGCAGCACGCTCGGCGAGCTCCGCCGCGATCGCGGCACAGCGCTCGAGGTCGATCCGGTCGTGCGGTGAAGGTGGGGTCGCTCGTGCAGTGGCCGCGGGAGGCGCCGGTGCGGCAGGGGGCTCTGCTCCGGGCGAAACGATGGGTGCCATCACGGCCGGAGGCGCCGGCGTGGCTCGGGGTGCGGGAGCGGCGAATGGCTCCGGCTCGGGCGGGACTATCGGCGCGACCTCTTCGGGCTCCGGGGCGAGCATCATCGTACCGGCGTCGAAGGCGGGCGCCACGATGCGCGGCGCGCTCTGACCGGACCAGGGAGCGCCCGCGATCGGCGCAGCGGGCCCTCTGCGCGGCGCGCCCTGCGTGTCCGGATCCGCGAAGGGGAGCGGTGAGGCCGTGACGACGCCGTCCTCGGGCGGCAGCACGAATGTCGAGGCCGCGGCGCTGGTCTGCGCCGCGGGCGCGTCGCGACTCGAATCACGCGAAAATGGCAGGATCGGGCGCGTCGCCGACGCTCCTTCGTCGCCCGCGAGCACCACGGTCTCCGCGCCCTTGCCGATGACCACCGTCACGGCGTCGTCGCCACCTACGCTGGGCGATGTCACGCGTGATGCGGGGGCCGCGGCCTGCTCCATCCATCGCGGATCGGGCCACACGAGCGCCTCCCCCGCGACCTCGATGCCTGCGACGATGCGCGCGGCCGCGAGCGCCGCCTCGCCCGCGACGGGGAAGCTGCGCCGGCACACGAGCGTGCATCGCTGCTCGTCACCGTCGATGCGGAGCGTGTCGGCCATGAGATCGAGCGGATGTCCCTCGGGCACGCCGAACTGGGAGAGACCAAAAATCCTCACGACGCCGCGCGCCCCCGGCAAGCGCGTCGCGATGTGCGGCCGCGCGGGCGAGAGGCCTTCGAGCACGATCCACTCATCGCCGCGCAGGAACATCGTGCGCTGATCCGGGGGCGCCGCCTGGAAATACGACCAGTCGAAACCATCGGGGATCTCCGCGATCGCGCCCTCCAGCGCCTTGCGTGGCGTGGCTCCCAGAAGCCGCTTGCGCGCAGGCCAGGCACGCGCGATCGGGCCGAAGCCAGCAGGGCGAAGCGGTGCGCTCGGATCGATGATGCTCGCCTCGCCGGCGCCTTGCGCGATTCCGAGCGGATTTTCCTCCCCCAGCGCGCCGCTCCACGCACGCTCGTAGACGACGGGCATGCGCTGAAAGCCCGCCTTTTCATAGGCCACGAGCCGCTTGTCGAGCAGGGGCCTCGTGCCATCGAAGACCGCGAGGCGCAATGGCAAAGGCTGCAAGGCGCGCTCCGGGGGCGCATAAGCGTGGCCCGTGAAGAGTACATCGGCGCGGCCCAGATACGGCGCCACGTCCGTGGTGAAACGGACGCTGCGGCTCGGGTTGTTGCCGTGATGGACCTCGGCCCGCAGGATCGGCTGCGGCTCGGCGCGCTGCATATCAGCGTCGGTCACGAAGGCAAACGTGGCCTTGGCGATGACGGTGAGGTGGAGGTGCCCTGCGGCGCGCCACGCAATGGCAGCGGCGGCCGACGCCGGCAGAGCGATCACATCGGCGACAGGCGCGCTCTCACGCACGGCCCGAAGACCTATCACGGCGGCCTCCACCCTACAACGGATCTTTTCGGACGACGGCATGCACGATCCTGCCGGCGTACGATCGGAGGTGTACGATGAGTGGCGATGCGGCGTGCGCCGCATCGCCAGGAACGATCCCAGGACGCGAGCCGCGGCGATATGCCGGACAGCCCTTCACGACGAGGAGAGCGCCAGCCGAAAACCGATATCTATCGACGTATTCAGGAAAGCATCCGCCGGACTGGCGTCGCTCTGCCCGGTCAGAGCTTCGGATACAAAGTCAGGGGTGGAGTAAGCAACAATCGAAAAACGAGATCGATTGTAACGAGCGATGGGCGACCTACAAGGGCCGGACGGCGGCGAGGGCAGGCCTCCGTCGACGGCTTTGCTCCGGAAACGGGACCGAGAAGAAAACATCACCCGATCCCGGGGCGCGCCCTTCCCTTTCGACCGCCGGTCCCAGGTCCTCGCCGTGGCCTCCTCGTGCCAGCCCCCCGCTTCTCCTCCGGCCCCAGCAACAGTGATCCTCCCCCGGATCCGTGGACAAACCCAAAGGCGCGGAGATGCGCTAGGAGAGTTCCATGGCGAGGCGGAAGCGGAGGTCGTTCAGCGCGGAGTTCAAGGCAGAGGCGGTTCGTCTCTGCCAGG